>CAYMUZ010000125.1:0-6506 GCA_964393875.1 uncultured bacterium
CAAAAATAGCCCCTTCGCGAATCAAACTGCCTCGCGCAAAACTCTGCACCAAACCCCCGATCTCACTGGTCACGCACGCCAAACGATTTTTCATTTCGCCATCGGAGTAAACCTCAAGATCTTCTTCGGGGAAATCGAGAAAGGCTTCAATATGAGCGTACAATTTCATCAGATCTTCTTTCAACTGTCGGAAGCGCAATGAAACCCCGCCTGTCAATTGGCGCGCGGCCGCTTCAAGCGCACGGCTGCTTTTGGAATGAATCAAATCGAGCACAGCCTCGGCCTGCGCGAGATCAATCTTGCCGTTTAAAAAAGCCCGGCGTGTAAACTCGCCGGGCTCAGCCATGCGGGCGCCGGCGCTCACCAGAAGATTCAATACTTGCCTCGCCAGCACAATACCGCCGTGAATGCTCAACTCCGCAACGAGTTCTCCGGTATAGGAACGCGGCGCACGAAAAACACTTAAGAGAGCTTGATCCAGAATTTTTCCGGTTTGGGTTTGAATGGTTCCCAGATGGATCGTATGGGACGGCAAGTCTGTCATTTTTTTTTCTCGCGGCATTAAAAAAATTTTCTCCACAATCTCGAGCGCATTCGGACCGCTCAGGCGAATCACGGCGAGCCCCCCCTCTCCGGGGGGAGTCGCTATCGCAACAATGGTGTCATCTCCATATAAATCAGGTCTATTTGCCATGAGCTTTTCTCCGACTCAAAAGCATTTTCCTCAGAGCGCCCACAAGATAGAACGACCCGGTCGCCACAATCCTTCCACGTTTTCCAACGCATTGTTGGGCCAGAGACATCCCTTCGCGAAGGGTGCGGGCAGGAAACACTCCGCTAAACAGACGCGCAGACTCCGAGAGCAGGCTTGAAACCTCACGCCCTCTGCCACTACGCGGTAATGGAGCCAAAACAACTTCTCGAAAATAGCCGCTTAACTGGATAAGTATTTTTCTAAAATCCTTATCTTGAGCAACCCCAAAAATCAAAATTTCCGGCCCTTGAAACTTCAATGCCCGAAGCGTTTGAACCAAGGCACGTGCAGACACCGGGTTGTGTGCCCCGTCAAGAATCACCGACGGATTACCCGGAAAAATCTCAAAGCGGCCCGGCCAGTCGGTGGCGGCAAGGCCGCTCTGAACAGCTAGTCGCATTGCTTCCTCGCCACCACGCGAGGACCTGAATGACTCAACGCCAACAGCGTTGCGTACATGACTGTCCTTGCCATCACCCGGCGAGGACCTGAATGACTCAACGCCAACAGCGTTGCGTACATGACTGTCCTTGCCATCCGGCAAGGAAGAAACGAGAATCGTTGCTGCCTTGACAGCGACTGCGGCATTCCACTTCTGATGCTCACCCCGCAGTCCGACAGAAAACCGCACAGGCTTTGTCACCCGCCATAAACGCGCCTGCATTTTTTTTACGCGCGTTCGAATGATTCGTAAAGCTTCCTGTTTTTGCACTGCGGTAATCACACTGGCGCCCGGATGAATCACAGCCGCCTTTTCGACCGCGATTTGAGCGAGGGTATCGCCTAAGAATTCCTGATGATCTAAATCGATGGGCGTGACAATCACACACGAAGCCCCCAGAGCATTCACCGCATCCAGGCGCCCGCCCATCCCAGCCTCAAAAATGCCGATCTTAACCTCTTTTTCTTTAAAAGCCAGCGCGGCCATCAGCGTCATGATCTCGAAATAGGTGGCTTGTTCTAAAAGCCCCGCCAATGGCACCCCGCGCACCTTGTGGCCATCCAGCACGCATCGGATAAGCGAAAGCCACTGGGCCCAAAGCGATTTTGAGATTATTTCACCGTTGATACGAATGCGCTCGAGCGGCGTCTCAAGATGCGGCGAGGAATAAAAACCAGCGGAAATGCCAGCCGATTTCAGAATCGATTGCAGAAAAAAACCGGTAGAACCTTTGCCCTTCGTCCCCACAATCACGACGGGAATAAAACTTTTTTCAGGATGCTCAAAAAGTGCCAACAGGCTGCGCATACGCTCGAGCTTCCAGCGACGGTCCGCCGGCAGCGTCATTGATTTTTCAAGATTGTAAAAGGAGTCAAGGTAGGTAAGAGACTGCGAATAATTCATAGAATGTGCATCGCCCCGGTTGTCAGTCTTTGCGAAATCCAACGAGGCGAGCAAAGAGCCTTAATGCTTGAAATGCCGCCGTCCGGTAAAGGCCATCGCCACACCCAAACGGTCACAGGCCGCGATCACATCCGTGTCCTTAATGGATCCGCCGGGTTGAATCATGGCACGCACTCCAAGCGCTGCAGCGGCTTCAACACCGTCGGGCATGGGGAAAAAGGCATCTGAACCAAGCATAGAGCCGTTCGCACGATCCCCCGCTTTACGGCCAGCAATGTGGACAGAATCCACACGCGACATCTGCCCCGCACCAATGCCCACGGTCGTGCGGCCTTGCGTCAGCACAATCGCATTAGACTTCACCACCTTGGCACAGGTCCACGCAAAAAGAAGATCGTCCAAATCCTTACCGGATAGCTTCGTCTTTGTGACAAACTTCAGATTCTTTCTGAGTTGTGCGGCATAGACTGGCACCGGCATGTCTCGATCCTGAACCAGCGCTCCGCTCTTGAGAATGCGCACATCCCAACCGGTATTTTTATGCGATGGACCTGTTTCCATAATACGTAGATTCTTACGGCTTTTGAGGATTTCCATGGCCTTCGCGTCAAAGGTCGGCGCCACAATGACTTCAAAAAAACCTAATTTCGCCAAGAGAGCTTGGGCTGTTTTAAAATCACACCGCCGGTTGATTCCAACAATTCCGCCGAAGGCCGACAGCGGATCGCTGTCAACGGCCAGTTGCATGGCATTGATCAGGTCTTTATCCTGCGCAATGCCGCAGGGATTATTGTGTTTAACCACACACACGGCCGGCTCTCTGAACTCACAGAGCACATCCAGGGCCGCTTCCATATCAAGATAATTATTAAACGACAGCTCCTTACCATGATACTGGCGGAAAGAAAGCCCCGCTTTACCCCGACTCGCGGTATAAAAAGCCGCCCGCTGGTGAGGGTTCTCCCCATAGCGCAAATCCGCCGTTTTTTCGTAGCTTAAGCGCAACGAGACGGGCAATTCTTTCGTTTTGAGTGAAGGATTAAACGGAGACCGCGCAGCAAGAAAAGCAGCGATAGCCCCGTCATACGCACTGGTCTTCTCAAAAACTTTAAGTGCAAGCTCGGCGCGGAAGCCGGGTGAAACAGCCCCCTGATTTTTTTTCATCTCATCGATGACACGCCCATAATCTGCCGGATCCGTCACCACGGTTACGGCATCAAAGTTTTTAGCGGCAGAGCGGAGCATGGCCGGCCCCCCAATATCGATATTCTCAATCGCGTCTTCCAAAGCCACCCCAGGCTTTGACGTCACCTCTTCAAAGGGATAAAGATTCGCCACGACCAAATCAATGGGCTTGATGCCATGCTGTGCCGCCTGTCTTTTGTGACTGGCTTTATCACGGCGCAAGAGCAGCCCCCCGTGAATCTTGGGGTGTAGTGTTTTAACGCGGCCCTCAAGAATTTCAGGAAAGCCCGTTGCCTTTTCAACCGAACTGGCCTTAATGCCCGCTTGCTCGAGCGCGCGCAAAGTACCGCCCGTTGAAAGAATTTCCACATGTCTGCTGTGTAAAAAAGCTGCCAATTCCATAAGACCGTTTTTATCAGAAACGCTGATCAGCGCCCGTTTGATTTTAATCGTCGGCATTCTCGTTGAACCCTCTTTTTAAAAAGCTTGTGAAGCTGTTGGGTGACCTGGCCCGGAAGTTCCTCACCGATTTTACGGCCATCCAGCTCGCAAACAGGCAAAACTTCCCAAGACGTATTGGTTAAAAAAACTTCTGCGGCGTTGTAAATTTCATGGCGCGTCAGAGGGGTTTCAAGCACGGGCCACCCCTGGCTGAGCGCGCATTCTATCACAAGGCGGCGGGTGACTCCATCGAGGATCCCGGCAAGCGGCGGCGTTTTAAGACGGGGCTTTCTGCCTCCCTTTTCAACGATAAAAAGATTCCCGATACGCACTTCGGTGACATACCCCCCCGCATCAAGAAAAACACATTCCGATACACGGCCGGCCGGAGCGGCGCTCATTTCAATCGTCGCCATTATCGCGTTCATGTAATCGGTGCTCTTGGCGGCCGGCGGCGAGGCATTGACCCACGAACGCCGCACTGCTGAAGTCGCGAGTGCGATGCCTTGTTGGTACAACTGCGGACGAATCTTACGAGCGCCCACCATCACCAGCACTTTCCCCGCGGCAAGAGTGACACGAACGACCGCTTCTTTAGATCCATACGCTCTGACGGCACTGCAAATCTGGCGGCGGATGTCTGCGAGATTGGGCAGAGGCGATAACCCCGTAATACGGGCAGACTCCGTCAGCCGGTCCAGATGTTCCTTCTCACAAAAAATACGTCCGTTGTAAATTCGCAGAGTTTCGAAAACACCACCCCCATGAATGTCCCACTCAGACGCCGGCAGCGTACCTTCAACCGGAGCTCCGTTTTCAAAATAAATCGTTTTCATGCTCGAGGCCTTAATTTTTTTCCACTCGCCGTACGCAGAGCCAACTCCAGCGCCCGGCCTTTGTGCCGTGTTTCTGCGTATTCTCGCTCCGGAGTCGAGTCATGCACAATACCGGCGCCCGTCTGATAAAAACCCCGGCCGCATTTTAAAACCAGGGTTCGGATGACAATGTTCATATCCATATCGCCTGAGAAATCAAAATAGCCGATCGAACCCGTATAAATGCCGCGCGTCTCGGGTTCCAATTCATCAATAATTTGCATACAACGGATTTTGGGACAACCGGTAATCGTTCCCCCGGGAAAAAGCGCCTGAAACAAATCGAGCGCATCACGGCCCGGTCGAAGTATCCCCGTCACCCGCGACACCAAATGAATCACATGCGAATATTTCTCAACCTTCATAAATTCACGCACTTTCACCGTCGGCCACTGACAGACGCGGCCAAGATCGTTGCGCTCCAAATCTACCAGCATCAAATGCTCGGCACGTTCCTTTTCACTACGAAGTAATTCCCGCTTTAAGCGAGCCCCGCGCGCTCCGGCCTTACGCGGACGAGTTCCGGCAATCGGCTGGGTTTCGCACTGATTTCCCTGTTTGCGGATCAATCGTTCCGGAGAACTACTTAATAAATGCAGAGAATTTATTTTAAGAAAGGACGCAAAGGGTGACGGATTGATTCGCCGCAAGGTGCTGTAAAGGGCCGGTGGATTTCCGCTGTAATCAAAATCGAACCTCTGCGACAAATTGGCCTGGTAAATATCCCCGGCCGCAATGTAACTTTTGGCCTTCCGCACCATCGTGCAAAAAGCCTGCCGCGAAACTTGTGGTTTAAAGTGATTGACATGAAAATGAGGCGCCCGAACAAGAGGCTGTTCAATCAAGACTTGAAGAGCGGCAAGGATCGCCGCCGTCTTTTTTTTACTTTGGGTCGAAAGATTTTTATCCGGCATCCTCACATGGGTGACAAGCCAATAGCAGGCCTCTCGATGGTCATAGACAATGAGATCGCGATAAAAACCAAAATAAAGGTCGGGTATTCCGGCCCATTTTTTCTTGCGCTTGAATTTCACAGGCTCGCAAAGCTCCGCCATTTCATAACCCGCATAACCCACGGCCCCTCCCGTTAAAAATCCGCTCCGTTCCGAGCGTTTGATTTTGTTTTGCTTTAAAATTTTCCGGAAAACGGGGAAAAATCGCTCGCGAGGAACAGACGTAATCTTTTCTTGTCGCCGAATCCACAGTCGGCCGGCATTGACGGTCAGTTCAAGAAAAGGGGCAAACCCAATGTAGGAGTAGCGCTGCGCGGGCGGCGCATACGCATGACTATCTAGAAAAAAAGAAACACGGTGCCGCGGATAAAGAGATTGGTAGACTTCCCACGGGGGCCGGGACGATGGGTGTTTTCGGCAGACGGGTGTCAGCATCATCAGGGCGCCTGCAAACCGCCCGTTACGCAACGAGGTCGTGGTAAAACAAAGGGGTCTTTGGATTATGCGTTTTGAGAAACGGGCACAGTTGTTTTTGCCAGCGCAGTCTTCAGGTCATTCGTCAGCGCGTAAAACACAAGACCACTCGCCAGTTTCGGATAAAAGTAGGTCGATTTTTGCGGCATTAATTCACGCGCCTGCCCCATATCACGCAGCACTCCTGCACGCGGCGCCTTCAGCACAAACACCGCCGAAGACAGATTGTTTTCAGCCCACTCAAGCGCTTCGGAATCAGAATGCGTGTATCGGATGACATTTTCCCAAGTGGAATCCGGGACATCCCACAGTTTTCCAAGAATCAGGTGGCTCACCAGACTGACATCCAGCTTGTACCAGAGCTCAGGCTTACCGGCCGGCATCTTTGCGCTGGCGGCTCTCCAATCTCTAAGAGTCAAAAGCCAGGCGCTTCCGTCCAAAATCAAACCAAACACGGTCTTATTTGCGGCGCTGTTTTC
>CAYMUZ010000126.1:0-3864 GCA_964393875.1 uncultured bacterium
TTTCCCGTATGCGGGTGGCAAAACTTGATGCGAAATGCGTGCAAAAAAAGCCGCTTCAGGCCGACCTCCGTGCGCCAGCGTTTATTCATGGCAAAATGCCCGTACACGCCGTCACCCGCCACAGGGTGCCTGCGATAGGCCGACTGCACGCGGATTTGATGCGTACGGCCGGTCACGAGCTCAAGGCACACCAGCGTAAGACCCGGCCTTGGAAAAAAGGATTTCTGCTGATAGTTTAATTTTGCGTTAGCCTGACCCGAAGAGCGCACAAAAGCCCGTACGGCGCGACCGCTTTTCTTTTCATCCATGCAATCACTCCAAAGCCCGCGCGTAGGTTGCAGCCGGCCGCCGACGAGGGCAATATACTCTTTGGTCACTTTATGCTTTTCAAAGAGCTGCCGCATTTTCGCCGCGGTCCCCGCATCCTTTGCCGCAAGCAGCACCCCGGAAGCATCCTGATCAAGCCGGTGAATCAACCACAGCGGGCCCGACGGGGTCTCAAAGCGCCGCTCCTGAAATGAATAGAGACCCTCGAATGCGGCTGAGCCTTTGGAAGCTGCGGGGGTGTTGGGATGCGAGAGCACGCCGGCGGGTTTTCCAACAACGACAAACCAACGGTCTTCAAACAGGATAGGACAAAAAGTTCTTGGATCAGCGGACGCTCGCATTACAGCCTGGCCGCCTTTTCTCTCGCAAGTGTTCGAGCGGCTTCAGTCATCAGCAAAACCGCTAAAATCAAAAGAAAAATAGCCGTGACATTACCCGGATCAAAAACAGGTCGCCCCCGGCAAAGCCCTGTAATCAGGGGCGCAATCATGACAACCAGCGAACTCAGTGTGACGGCCATCATAAAGACCATGGGCACCGCGCTCATCCAAAAGGGCCGCCCCGTTTTGGCCTGCCAGATGGAAAGGGTCATCAGCGTCAAGGCCGCCAAAAGTTGATTGGACGTTCCGAAAATCGTCCAGAAAACTCTCCAGGCAGGTACCGCGTGGCCGGCCGCGTCAGTCATTTTAAGTGAAACACAAAACAGGGGCAGTGCCAAACTGGCCAGCGTCGAAAGCACCACCCCCCGTTTGTCTTTCCACCCGGTCAGTTCTTGAAATAAATGCCGCGCAAGTCGTGTCGCCACATCGAGCGTGTCATAAATAAATGTTGTGAACGCCAAGAGTGTAAAAGAGCGCGCAAAATCACGTGGAATACCGAGATGCTGGACAAACCGGCTCAAACCTTCAGCGTAAATGCGATCCGGTCCTGCGGAAACTAGCGGATCTTTACGCCCCAGAATCATCACCGTCGACAGCGCCATAATGGCCACCAGCCCTTCCAGCAGCATGCCGCCATAGCCCACCGCCTGGCAGTCAGGCTCTTTTTCAATTTGCTTGGAGGTCGTTCCAGAACAAACGATTCCGTGGAAGCCCGAACACGCACCGCAGGCAACGGTGACAAAAAGCAGAGGGAAAATCGACATCCCGTTAGAGTTCGTCCAGCCGAGAAAGGCCGGAAAGGCTATTTTCTCTCCCCCGAACATCAGCCCCAGAAGCCCCGCCGCCAGGGTCGCGTAAAGAAAATAGCCTCCAAGGTAACCTCGCGGCTGTAACAGCAACCACACCGGAATGATCGAGGCAAAGAAACAGTAAAAAAGAAGGAGGACATTCCAGAGCTGCGCCGGACTTATTGTCCCAAGTGCTGGCATCCAGAGTGGGATCAAACGACCGTACCAGATACCGATTCCGACCAGCGGTAAAAAAATAAGCGTGGCGATCCCTACCGACATTTTCAGGTAGCGCAGACATAGCCCCATCGCAAGCCCAAGGAATAAATAGAGCATGGATGACGTCGCCACACCGCCGCCCAGTTCAGGATCCACAAACGAACTACTTGTCAAATCGGTGAAAGCCGTGATGACATAAATCAAGGAAAGCCATACAAACAGCAGAAAGCAAAGGTACCCGCGCCGCCCGAAAAGGGTGTGGACAATCTCCACAATCGATCGGGCTCCGTGCCGAACCGACCCGACCATGCTTGAAAAATCATGGACGGCGCCAAAAAAAACGGCCCCAAGCACCACCCAGGCCAACACCGGCGCCCAGCCAAACCATACGGCGGCAAGCACAGGGCCCACAATCGGCCCCGCGGCTGCGATGGCTGAAAAATGCTGCCCTAGCAGAAAACCCTTGGGCGTCGGCACATAATCGACCCCATCATTGACTTCACAAGCAGGTGTGACCGTGTCTTTGGAGAGATCGAACATACGCGCCAAAAAGCGGCCGTAAAAGCGGTAGGCGAGTAAAAAGAAGATCCCGACAGCGAGAAGAACCCAGAACACATTCATGCGGAGGAATGATAAAGGAACGAGGGGTCAGGGTCAATCACTTCATCGCCCTGAGCCCATCTCATTTAAGTAAGAAACTAAACCCCAGTCACTTCTGATTGATGCTCCGACTTGGGGTCATGCAGCACTAAGAAAATAAGCGCAACGCAACCGGCGGCTGCCACCCAAAAAGCCGTAACGGAATTTTGATATCGAATCACGATAGGGATCACAAGCAAGGCGACCATGTTCATGACTTTAATCAACGGGTTGAGCGCAGGCCCTGCGGTATCTTTGAGCGGATCGCCGACGGTATCGCCTGTCACGGCCGCTTTGTGGGCCTCAGAACCTTTTCCACCATAGACACCGTCTTCAATCAGCTTCTTGGCGTTGTCCCAAGCTCCGCCGGCATTGGCCATGAAAACAGCCAGCAATTGCCCGGAGAGAATCATTCCCGCGAGAAATCCGCCAAGCGCTTCTTTCTTCAGCAGCAGCCCGATTAGCAGCGGGGCAAGAATCGCAAGCACTCCCGGACGAATCAATTCTTTTTGCGCCGCCTCAGTGCAGATCGAAACCACGCGTGCATAATCCGGCAGTTTCCGGCCTTCCCAAACGTCCTTGTCCTTCAGCTGAACTCGCACTTCATGCACAATCAGAAAGGCTGCGCGACCAACCGCACGAATGGTCAGCGAACTGAATAAAAATGGAATGGCACCGCCGATCAGCATTCCGATGAATACATTGTGATCGGAAATCGAAAGCGACGCAGCCACCTGGGCAAATGTCTGGTGCGTGAGATTACTAATATCCGTGATGTAGGCATTGAAAAGTGAAATCGCCGCTACCACCGCCGAAGCAATGGCCACCCCTTTGGTAATCGCTTTCGTGGTATTTCCTACGGCATCTAAATCAGAGAGGATTTGGCGGGCCTCTTTGCCCAGACCGGCCATCTCACCGATCCCGTTGGCGTTATCCGCCACAGGCCCGAAAACGTCCATCGAAATATTGTTGCCGGTCAGCGTCAAAAGACCGATACCCGCCATGGCCACGCCATAAGCAATGTAAGTCGACCCCATCCCCTGATAAATCAGCGCGGAGACACCAATAGAAGCGGCAATCACTAAAATGGCCCACACGGTACTTTCCAGACCCACCGCAAACCCAGTGATGATGTTCGTAGCGTGCCCTGTCGTGCATGATTGCGCGATCGACATCACGGGTTTGTGTTTCGTGTCCGTGTAATACTCCGTAATGCGGTTGATGACCATGGCCAGCGCAATCCCGACCATCGTCGTGTACACAGGCCGCAAGTCAAGCCCGTCAAGGCCCAATCCCATCCAAAGCGCAAGCGGCTTTCCTGGAAAACGCAGGTAGAAAAATCCAACCGCGATAAACCCAATGATTGAAATCACTGCGGAAAGAATAAACCCCACATTGATGGCTTTCATGGCATCGCGAACTTCATTCTTCGTACGCACCGCGTAAGTTCCGATAATAGAGCTGATCACACCGATCGCGCGCACCAAAAGTGGAAAGATCACGCCCTTGTG
>CAYMUZ010000127.1:0-4072 GCA_964393875.1 uncultured bacterium
ACGCTGGAATGGTTACACCTAATTTGAATCGCCTTCGCGATTATAGTAGCGCGTATAAGTGTGGTAATAGTACTTCGTGTAACCGGCATGACGTTCCTTATCCACATCCATCATATTCAAAATCATGCCTAAAATTTTGACACCCGCCTTGTCCAGATGGCTCTGGGTGTGGCGAATCAAATCTGCCGGCGTTTTTCCGGCAGCTACCACTAAGATCGTGTGTCCGATTAATCCGCCCACCACAAACCCATCGCCAATGCCGGTCAGGGGCGGACAATCCACGATGATACGATCATATTTTTGCCGGGCGAGTTCGAGCGCTTTGACCATCCGCTCCGAACCCAAAATTTCTGCAGGGTTGGGCGAAACAGGCCCGCTGGGAATGACAAAAAGATTTTCCACAAACGTTTCCTTGACCACCGCGTCCAGATCCAGGTTTCCTGTAAGATAGTTCGTCAATCCCGAATCGTTCTCAAGACGAAATGCCCGGTGAAGCACCGGACGGCGAAGATCACAATCTATCAAGAGCGTGCGATTTCCGTCACGCGCAAGGGACATCGCAATATTTTGTGAAACAAATGATTTGCCTTCATGCGGAACGCAGCTGGTCAGCATGAGCGTTTTTAACGCCTCAGGCGGTGCTGAAAAATTAATGGCCACACGCAAATAGCGAAAAGATTCCGCCAACTCCGACTTTTCCGCATCGCTCGAAGCCGCATAAAGCATGGCTGCCTCACGCGCCCTCGCTTTGCCTTTGAGCATCGGAACCGGCCCCAAAAAGGGCAGTAAAATTCCCCGGCGCTGTAAATCTTCCATGGAGTGAATCGTGTCATCAAAATGGTCAATCAAAAAAATAATAAGAAAAGAAAGGAAAATTTCAACGAGCCCTGCCATGAGAATAATCTTCTGCCGGCTGACCGGAATCGGCTGCGCCGGCACACGCGCTTCCTCGAGAATACGGGCAGGATCCGCTTTGTATTTACCGCGGGCTTTCACCTTGAGGCTTTTAATGATGCCCTTCACTTCGTTCCCAAGGCTATCTTGGATAAACTTCAGGTTGGCCTTGGCTTTGATCATGACCGGATGCTTATCGCGAAATTGAAGGCTGAGTGATTCGATTTCGGCCGTCAACTCCGATTCTTTTTCGCGCAGGCTTCGCAAAGTTTCGCTCGACTGAACCGCCGGCAGGGTATCGATCAGATCCTGATAACTCACCTCCCTGGGTTTTCCGAACGGATCTTCTACTGTAATTTTTCCAGTCTTAGACTCTTCGGCCTGTTCGAGCCACGTGAGAATTTCACGGCTATAGTAAAGGCTATCTTTAAAGCTCTTGCGAATGTAGGCTTTGGCGATTTCATTAGCAAGACTGGCCGCAAGTTTTGGGTCTCCTGTTTTTGCACTGACAATAAAAATACGGCTGCGTGGCATTTGAGCGGCAAAAACCAACGATCGAACGCGATCGACCGCCGCTTCTTGGGTTTTCACTTCGAAAAATTTTTTAAGATTTAAAACATCGGCAACCTCGGTCAAAATCGGCCGCCCAATAAGAATCTGTTCTTGAGTTTTAAAATACTCCATCGACATATCCTGCCGGCCGGCCCCATAGGGGCCTTTCTCTTCAAACGGATTGTCCGCATTCTCAACAATCAACTGCGCCGCCGCCACATACGTATCCGGAATTTTGAACGCGTAAATCGAAGCCAGCGTGACAGCGATGACAAAAAAAGTGAAGACCACATAAAAATTCTTCTGAAGAAGAAAAAAATAGTATTTGTAATCGATCGGCTTATCTTCCTCATAAGCCAGGTAATCGGCCTCTTTGCCCGTAGAGGGGTTCATGTTTTTCAAAATGATCTCCTAAAAAATACTCTCGGCTACGTTAATAATATCCCCGTCCTGCAACTCAATATCCTGTTTTTTCCCGCTGATAATGTCGTCCGCATTCGCACGCAGGACTGTTCCCTTATCTTCCCCGCCTCGAATGATTTTTATTTTTTTAATATTGGCGACATCGGAAAAGCCACCGGCCACCGCGATAGCCTGCAACAGGGTGAATCGCCCTGTCTTCGGAAAGGGATGGTTCCCCGGAGACTTTACCTGCCCCAGTAAAACGATCACTTTCTCCTGTGCTGCCGCGTATTTTTCGGTCACTTCCATCACGACCTCCGGATTCACAAGATAATCACGAGCCAGGATTTCGGCAATTTCATGTTCTGCCGCAATGGCCGATTTCCCGGCGACTTCAATTTTGCCGGCAAGCGGTAAAGTGATATTCCCTTCTGAACTGACCTCCATAGCGCCACCCTTAATGTAATCGTCCTCCGGATAAACAGTGATTTTGAGATGATCCCCTTTTTGGAGAATGTATTCCTTGTCTTTCGCGCTGCCTGATTCCGCTTTAGCCGGCCGCTTTTTTTCAGAGCCCTCTGCCGTGGAAACAGCCACTGCCTCTGTCAGGACAGCCGCCGGTTTGATGGAGTTCACCGGCTCAGCAGCAGCGGGTACGGGTGCCGTTGGCACAGGGGCTTGAGGACTTGTTTTTTCCACCGCAACACCCGCCTCTGTGGATTTGCTCACGGGCTCAGCGGTGTATCCCACCCTTCCGCCAAACAAAACACCCGCCGCACAAAAAATAACCGCAGCGGCCCCCAGCTGTCTGCCACTGCCCATTTTCAATTTTCTTACTCCACTGAGGCCCATGCGAGCACCCTCCTCTTAGAAACTAATACTTGCGGTTGAATTCCATGTGTGAACCCTCGACATATCCCCTTTGGCATCCCCCTCTTTAAAAGAAAAACTGTACCGGAAACTCACGGTAAGCCAGTTGGTTAAAACCGCCGAGAAACCCGCCGTGGCCGGGAAAGTAAAAATCCGTGTCTGTGCATCTTTCAGCGAATCCACGAAGGTCTTGCTAATGGATTGCGAAGCTCCGCCCGTAAGCGTCGTCGTTAATTTTGAGAACATGCGATAGTTAAATGAAAGAGCCACATTATCGTTGATGGCATAATTGTCCGTCTTTGTCACAACCGCCTCATCGGTTGTATCGCCCGTGACCGACTCTGACGTGGTATTTGAAAAACCACGGGTCACCTGAACCGAGGTTTGCACTTTGGGCGTTGTCTGCCAAACATAGCCGGACCCCAGCGTCACCGTACTTGTCTTCGATATCGTTTTTTGAGGCAATTGACGCGAGTAAGACAAGTCGATGCTTGCGGACGATTTTCTTGTCACTTGGCCGAAATAGCCAATTCGGAAATCATGGCTATTGCTATCCCCTGCCTTCTGCCGGTTGCGGCTGACTGAAAAGCCATAGCCGAAAGACACCCGGCTTTTAGGGCTAAGATTCCAAAATCCACTGGGGTTGTAACCTGCCTGCCAACCGGAATCCTGGTCAAAAGCCTCCTGCAGAAACATGCGCTTCTGACTGCTCAAATCTAAATTGAATGCCAGCTTGCGCGAAAACGCATAATTGGTCGACATCTGATTAGCAGCATCCCAACGAATTTTATTAGTTTTGATTTCAAGTGTTTTGCTGGCATTACGTGCGATGCGTGAATTTCCGGAAACATTGGTCTTTTTAAAAAATTTACGCCGGGATCTCAAACGCTCTTCCCCCTGCCAGCTGTCGTTGGTGCTGGCGATTAAATTCCAGTTTTTCGAACTGCGCACTTCTAAACCCAAATCGGTTTTCTTTCCGCCAAAGTTGTACTGAGCGTTCCCCCCCGCATTGAATTGGGAATCCCCCTTTGCGTGATGCGGACCCCCACCGTTGTTGTTGGAGTTATAAGTATGGTCGCCGTCAATTCCGAACCGAAATCGATCTTTCTTTCGAATTCCGATCAGTTTCTTCCGCAGTTCTTGAATTTCTTCCTTTGAGAGGGTCTCGCCCTGCTTCTCTGCCTGTGCTTTAGCCTGATCAAGCTGTTTCATACTGGCTAAGGCCGTCTCACCATCGACAGTCTGGGCGGCTTCTTCTTCTCTCAAGAGTTTACTCTGAAACTCCTCAAGATCTGCCTGTTTAAACTGATCTAATTTTTCAGCATTATTCTCCACAATCGCTCCTGCCTTTGGG
>CAYMUZ010000128.1:0-10893 GCA_964393875.1 uncultured bacterium
GATCATTTTTAGCAAACAATCCGGCGGCCACTAAGAGCCCGAGCGCCGCAGAAGTCAATACGCCAAACCAAGAGCGCTGCGGCGGCTTGGCGGCCGCTGCAATCACGGGCGCCGGCGGGGCCATGGGCTGTGTCCCAATCGCCGGGGATACGGCTTTGGTCACTGTTTCAGCGACGTGCTGACCGAGCGCATCGCGAAGGTCATTTTCCATCTCAAGGGCATACGCATCCAGCGCAGCAAAAAGCTCCGGATGAATCTCTTTGGCTCGCAACCCCCGGCTTTCTTGCGCGACTGTCTCGCGCATTTTGGCAAAATACGTTTCCACTTCAGACGCTTTCAGAGATTCATCCGTCAAACCTTCCACAAGTTCCAAATACTCAAGCTGAATACGTAAAATGGCCGCTTCAATCGCCATCGCCTGAATTTCTTGAAGTGCTTTCTCAAAAACGGCCAGACGCTCGGCCAGGCCAGCGCGCACTTCTGAACGCAAAGTCAGGGCCTTCAGCTTGCCGGCAAAATGTTCCGCGACAAAAGGATTTTTTTGGGCCGCGGCGCCCCATAGCTCAGCGGCACGGCCGGGATTGGCACGGCTTAAAGAATCCAACGGCGCTAGTCTGCGCTCCATTGCGGGAGCTTCTTCTTTCAGCCGCAGAATGGCTGAGCGGGTCACCAGCCGGTGTGCCGCGTCATAGACCGGTACACGCTCTAGCCGAGCGCGGATACTCTCAAAAATCTTCTCGTCCCCGCCCCGGCGGGATGAAGCGGCAGGCTTTTTCGTCTCTGCCGCGGACGGTTCACCCAAAATGACAAAACGCGGTGCCCGACCCGGTTCAGGATTTAAAGCATCGCGTACTTGATTGCGAACGCGCCTCTCTGGAACCAAGGCCACCGAGAAAAACTTCGAACTCCCGCGCAAACTTTTGACAGGTATGCCCAACGCCTGGGGATCAAGATTTTTCACTTCAGACGTTTTTCCTTCCGACAAAATGGCGGCCGAATACCGGCCGCCCGTCCATGTCCAAACAGCGCGGCCATGGCCGGACAGATATTCAAACGCCACTCTCTCAGGAATTAACGCAGAATGCCCCTTGGCTGATTTCACGATCCGCTCAAAAGAAAGGGCCGGTTTTTTGCTGAGCGCCAGCGAAAGACGCGGAACCAGACCGCCGATCGTTTGCGCAACCTGCGAAAGGGACTGTCCGGATTCATCGGTGCCCAGATTGAGCCAGGGCGCCAGCTGAAAATGCGGGTCGGCCAGCGTCTGGCCGGCGGGCGGGAAAAAAGCTTGCACAAGGCGCGATTCAATCGGCAGGGGCTTTTGCTGCAGCGCGTCTTCGTAGAGTTTTGTTTCTTTTTTGACGTCAATGGTTCGCATGATGCGCGGCGTAATCACCAGATAGGAATAATCATGCTCACGCAAATATTTCTCAATACCAGGCGTATGAAAACCCCCGGTGACAATGGCCATGACCTTTGTTCCGTCTCGGGTCATTTTGTCCATGGCTTTCTCGATCATGACGCCGTCGCGCGTAATGGCCGCGCCGTAAAAACTTTCGACTTTAGTCACATCCTGATCGAGCAGTTCCAGCCCGGCGGGCAGGCCATACTCGAAGTGGTGCCGGCTCAGCTGCGGTTCTAAAAATTCGCGAAAAATCGAAGCCTTGAATTCATCGCGGTAGGCGTAGAAGAAATCGGCGTCCTGCTTGGTCAGCGAGAACTCGATCATTTTGCGGTAGATTTCACAGATGCGGAAAAGGCGGTCGAGCTGAACCTGTTCTTTCGAAACAAATAACTTGTCTTTGAGGTTTTTTTCAATGCCTTCGATTTCATCAAAAATCTCGATCTGAATCGAATCATAAAGCCGTGAATAACGCAGGTATTTGAGAACATTCGAATATTTCGCATCGAGAGAAACCGGCTGACCTGTTTTTGACGCCGGCACGGCGGGAGCCGTCTTGATCTCCTGTTCGAGGTAGCCGTAATAATCCAACCGGGTCATTTTCTTCATGCGAAATTGCACGGTGTTGCCGAGAAATACAGACAAGCGCTCGTGCGAAATAATTTGTTTCAGGTCTGACGTCAATCCCTCAATTTCTTTTTCAGCTTTGTCAAAATCGATCTCCCCTTCGAGCCTCACGATTTCAAGCAGGGAATGCAAGCCCGTGTATTCATGCAGCGAGAGGTTGTTTTTTTGGGCGGTCTCAACGAGGTAGCCGGCGTAATTGACAAGCTCATGGCTGCCTTCCTGAAACGACTCACGCCGGCGGCGCAGTTCACGCAGTTCTTCGGGAAAAATAAATCGCGCCACGTCTTTCAGCGCTTTTTCAAGCGCGCTTAAGATTTTTTCATCGCGGTCGCGAAAATTCATGGCGTTCAGATAGGCCGCTCGATTTCTTTCATAAAGCCGGCGATCTTCAATGCCGTAGAGCGTCAGCTTCGGACGCTCTACCACGGCCGCGTATTCCGGACCGCTGATGCGCGCCTGCGCCAAAAAGTAATCCATGACCGAACGTAGGGCGTGCTTATTCGGAAAAAAACTCAGGTCTTCGGCGCGCAGCCGCCCCTCGGCACCTTCAAGCGCGACGAGATCAAGACCCTGCGTGTCAGAAAAATACGCGAGGATATTGGCGATGTTGCGTTGGGCTTCTTCGTTGGCATGCGCGTCTTGAATGTGAATCACAATGCGGTCGCGGCGGCCCTGAAATTGGCGTTTGATCTGGCCAAAAGCGGCCGGCATTTCAAAAGAGTCAGAAAGCGGAAGAGGCTGGGAGGAAGAGCCGGAAGGAAGCGGTCCATTTTGCGCATAAGCAACCCGCGGACCTGAAAGATGCATATCCAAGCTCGTCGTCACAAAAAAAATGATCGTAAACAGAGCTGTCGCTCTGAGCCACGGTCTTGCCCTGGGTTGCTGCCATTCAATCATTCGTTTTGCCTCAAATGGAATTGGGAATACTTACCAGCCAGACTTTTTTGGGTGTTTTAGTTTCCCTAATTGAAACTATACCCTGGGGTTGTGATAAATTCAAGTTTTTAGAGCATGTTTATAAAATAGTTTAATAACTATTATTATAGTGTTTAAAAGTAGCCAGCATAATGAGAAAGAGAAAAATTTAAAATCGTCTTAAAACACCAAGAAAATAAAGGAAATATTTTTATAGTTTTTTAAGTTATTGAAGCCTAAAAAATAACTTAAACATGTATTAACTAGTATTAGCCACTATGTTCCAACGCGGCTGTCAGTGCCTCGCGAGCGTGCCGAAACTATTGGGTTTCGGCGTGGGGAGAAAGAATGAACGGTTATGCCGCGCGGCCAACCGCTTCTTTAGCCGCGTTCAGAACGGTTAAGAATTCACTGAAGGCATGGGCAAGCGCACCGCTGATCGGTCGATCAGTGCTGACCACAAGACGTCCAAGACTGCTGTCGCGCAGAAGGCCAAGAACGCGGTTTCTTTCCTTCCAATCGGCAGCCTGCACACCGGTCATGTGGAAAATCTGAGAGCGTTCAATGCCAAGACTCGCCACATTGGTATCAATGAATGCCGGTAAGTCGTCCGTCAGGCCAATAGACAAGCGCCGTTTATCGACGCCCGCAAACGTCTTGGCTAAGGCATCGCGAATTTCTGAGCGGGCAAAGACTGCCAATTTAATAGCCGGCTGATCCTGCCGCTGGTTTGCCAGCAGGGATCTCACAAACGCAGCGGGATCCCCAAACTCCGGGCGGTATTCCACGGCAAAGACACCGTGGTCCAGGCTCTGCGCAGGGGCAGACCCCATTCCGGTAAGCACACCGTTAATCAGCTTGCGCTCTAAATCGTCAGCTCGTGAGGCTAGCAACGTGGCTGGGAGCCCCCGCATTTCTGTTACCGCCTCGAGGTCTAACGCAATGTTGCGCACTTCAGAGCGGACTTCTTGGAGCTTCGGATAGGCTTTCAACAGCGCATCGAACAGCAATATATTTTTTGTCATTGCCAAATCCACAATTTTTCTCGCTTCGACAGGATACTCAGAAATCCAATCCCTTTCCAATTTTTGCAGGCGCTCAATCACAGGCACATAGCCCACCGGCCTTTTTGATTGCCCAGGCTTCAACTCTACCTGATCTTGCATCCAGCGCAGCGCGGCTCGATCCTTGAAAAGTTTGCTATAGGCGGCGGTTCCCCGGCCTGGGAGATCGGCAAGCTCCGCCAGTTCTTGCACAATGCCTTCAAGAATAACCTGTGTTGGATGCTTTTCAACCGGCTGAATCGCTGCTTCTTTGGCTGCGAGACTGGGAACAGCCACTGGCTCAGGCGCTGCCTCAGGGGGCGAAACCTGCCCGAGCAGCGTGCGAAGCCGCGTTCTTTCGCTCTCAACACTATCGAGTAACCTCGATGCCTCTGCCAAAACAACGTCACTGATTTCTGACGGAAGATCTTGATCGCTCGTGACTGCCGTAATTTGTTCTATGAGTGAACTTGTCCTCTGCCATGCCGCCTCAATAAGAGCCGACGCCGTCGGACGACTCTGAGGATTTTCTAAAAAATCAGCCTTGGGAAATTTCGCAAACCATTCGCCTTTTAAAGCTGCAATGCGCTCTGCGTCAGATATCACCGGAGGCACTGCGGCCGCCGGAACCGCGGGTTTTGCCGGCGCCGTAAACTCGAGCACGGCCGCTTCATACGCTTGTATGCGCAGCTGTGTCAGACGACGGCTTTCTTGTACGGTCAGAGTGGCTAACCTCAGAGCTTCGGCATCCACAGCACTGCGCACCTCTTCCGGCATGTTCTCTGCTGTTTCAACCGCATCGATTTTGTCCAGAAGATCCGACAAAGCCGCTAGCACAGTATTCATCGCTCGGATATCAGTGCTGCCCGCCTGCGGATTGCCCGTAAAATCAAAGTTGGCCGCCGGGGGAAACTTCGCCAGCCATTGGGGCAGTTGGGTTTCTTCCAGAGGCAAAGGTTCGACATTTGCAATAGGTTCAATGACAGCAGGTTCTAGAGGTTTTTGTGCCGCCTTGGGCACGGACACTTTGCTCGCGCTCTGCCTCTGCTGGCTTTGAATCGACGCGTTTCTTTCCACGATTGCTTTCAGAAGCACGGGCACCTCGGCCTCTTTAGCAGCGCGGGTTTGACGCAGCTGTTCTTTGAGCTGGATGATCACAGGATGCTTGAAAACAGCCTCGGGAATCTCTGCGTTTTCCACCGTGATTCTGGAATCCAAATTCCCGATGAGTCTTTTCAGATCTTCCAGTTTCTGCCGGTGGCCCGTCAAGGCCGCCATTTGACCGGCGACCAGGGCTGGGTCGGAGCCATCACTCTTGTCCAAAGCCTCTTTGACCTGTTCAATTTCGCTCACAATCATTGTGATTTGATCTAAAAGTTCTTTTTCAGCCCTCTTGTACGCAGCGGCAATTTGCGCCAGCATTTCGAGGGTTTTAAAATCGGCCTCAAATTGAATACGTTTGGTATTAAATTCTGCAAGCGGGGCCAAAATGGCGGCTTTGACCGCGCCGTAGGCCGTCTGCACGGCAGGCGCACTCATGAAAATAGTTTTGGCTTCCCACGCAGTCATTTGCTCTTTGGTTAAAGCTTCGAATGCAGTGAAGTCACCGATTAGGTTTGTTTGCAAATGCTGCTGGGCTTCAATGTCACCCTCGATTTCTGAGAGATCTCCCGTCTCAGTCGCAAGAGATTTTTCAATTGTCGCAACGGCCTCTTCGTGCTGTGTCAGCAGTCTATTAAACAATTTCATTTTTTGATCAACTTTTTTCCGCAGTGCTTCAAAGCTTTTAATCAGTGCGTCTTCTTCCGTCCGGGCCGCCTCGCGGCTGTCTGTGATTTCTCTAGCCGTGGCTGCAATCGCACCGAGAATCTCTTGAAAGTGCCCCTCCAGAAGAGTTCGTGAACCTTGCGATCCGTCCAGTTGGGCCCTTAGGCTTGGGTTTGCGCTTAAGTCGCGAAATTTTTCGGAATGAAGTAACACTTGCAGTTCGTTCGTAAATCGGTCTTTTTCCGCTTGAAGTTCCGTTTGCAAAGCGACGGCCCGGGCCGCGAGAGCTTGCCACTCTTCGAAGTGACGGGGTGCAGCCAATTCGGTTGCTAAACTGTGCTGCTGAACATCCAAAGTTTCCAGCCGCTCGCCATGCACTCGCGCTAAATTCTCAATTTGCGCGCTTCTTTCCGCGATGAGGGCTTTATAGGCTGACAGAACTTGAATTTGCGCGGCGATCGGTTCAGAAATCGTCCGGACTGCCTGAATGGCCGTATTCAACTGCTCTGATGCCTGCTTGGCCATTTCCATAATGACCGGCGAAGTAAAAGTTTCTGGAGTGATCGCCACATCGGCATCAGGACTTTCCAGCCTGCCATAGGCCGCCTTAACACTTCCGGACAATTCGGTGATCTGCGTCTGCAAAAGCCCAAGGTCTGTCGTCGCCTGGTCAAAGATTTCTGTATTTAAGGAAAGGACATGTTCTGCGGCCGCAAAATCATCGATGATCAACACCGCTGAGACCTTTTCAACACGGGTTTGAACTTGTGCAATTGCACCGGCAAGTCTTGCTTGTCCAAACCGGTATCCGTCCGCAACGCGGCTGACCATTGCCAATGTCAAAAACCGCTGCCGGGCTTGTTCAATGCGGCTTTGGAATTCTTGCAGTACTTGAGTGACGATGCCTTGCGCCGATTCATAGGCCCGGCGTGTTCCCTCATGGCTTGAGGGCGGCGCTTGCTGCCGCCATGGCTCATTCACCTGACGAGCATGGGTCTCGAGTACGTCATAACCGCTTTGGATCGTCTGCAGGGCTGTCCGCAGCTCCTGAATTTTTTCGCCGGTGAGTTCCTCAGGCGCGCCTTCCAGTGCGGATAGACTTTGATCAAGGGCGTTCAGACCGAGCTTTGCTTGCGCCAGAGCGGTGGTCGCCCTCTCCTGAAATGCGCCGATCTCCGTGAGCAGTTGTTGTTCTGTTTTCTGTGCGGCCGCACGATTTTTTTTAAAATTTCTTATCCTCGTGATAAGCCCCGCACTCACGAGTGTCTGTCTCTCTTGCCACGCATGGAGCAATCCGGATGGCTTCCCATTTTTCTTACCCAGTGTCTTCTCAATAGCCGGGTCCTGACTCAAATCACCGTAAGCGCCCCCCTTCAAAATGTCCGCAAGACGCGCGTCGCGTGTTCTTTCTGCTGCGACCAATACCTCTTGCCGTGCTTCGGCAAGCGCTAAGCGCTCGCTCCATTCATCTGAATTGGCGGTTTCGATTTTAATGAGATTGACTGCGTCAACGACGTCATCGACCGCTTTGCCATACTCGGTATCCAATGCTTGCAGAGCCTCTAGCTGCGTAGCCACCCATGGGCCATACCCTTTGAGAAATTCGATTCGCTGTGTCGATTCCTGGATACGGCGTTCGATAGCCTGTAATGAATCCTCCACCGCTTGCTGCACCTTAGATGCCATTGCCAAAATTGCGGGATCCTCAAAAACTTCCGGCGGAATCTCGATCATCTGCGGTTGTTCCAGCATGGGTCTTTGATCAGCCGCTGCTTGCCTCCCATCGACCGGCATACTATTTTTCACCCATTTAGCTAATACTTCTTGCCGAGTTTGGCCGCGCAAAATCAGCAAAACGGCCCGGACCTGCGCAATCTGAGTCTCTTGATTGGGCAGTGCGGATGCCACGGCCGCGATATTTTTCTGATTTAAAATCCTCTCGACAGCGTCCATCGGAGCTGTAATCGTGTTGATGGACTCCGCAAACATGCCTTCCAGCTCAGCATATTTTTTTGCAATTTGCCCAAGCATGGCAAGCTGCAGCAAACTCTGTTTGACGGTATTAACCTGCCGACCCAATTCCAACAAGCCTCGCCAGATCTCATCTTGCAAACGGTCATAAATAGCGCTCGTTCCAGGGTGATTGATAAAAGACGTCCTTTGGCTCCACGCTTCCGCACGAGTCTGACTCTCTGATCGCAACCGAGCCTGAGCGGCAACAATTCTCTGCAAAACACTCCAGCGGGTCATCGCTTCTTCCACGGTTTCCGCATTCGGGGCTTGTTTAAGAACGGCCGCTTCGCTCAGAAGGGGCGTAAGCTCTCGTTCAAGACCGGCCAGCTCCGGTTCGATCTTTTTCTGAAAAACAGTAAACTCTGTGCGCAAAGCTTCCTCTTGCGTCAATGCCTCCTGACGTTTGACTTCAATTTGCTGCAGCAATCCTGCGATGACAGCCTGGGTGTCTTTAATTTTCTGCTCCCAAGCCGTACGCACCCCCCCCACTCGATCCAGCTTGTCTTTGATATCTGCATTCTGCGTCAGATCACCGGCCTCCGGATCTTGCAAAATGCCCGCCAGTGTGGCGTCAAGCCGAACTTTTTCCGCTTCAAGATTGCTCTGGAGTTCCCCCGCATCATGGGCTAATGTTTCCCACTGTGTCGAATTTTGTGTCTGCTGCATCTGTGGTTGGATTTGCTTTAAAGCTTGTGCAGCGGTGTTTTCGACCTGAAAATATTCCTCGGCTAAGGGACCAAGAGCGGCAAGAGCCATTTCGATTCGCGCAACGTTTTGTTTGTGGGTCTCTTGAATTTCTTCAAGACCGCCAATGGCCGCGGCAAAAAGAGCGTCAAGGTCATCGGGGGAATCGGAGCGAACTTCTGAACGCATGGCAGATCGCAAGCCCTCTATCGAACCCCTAAGATTCTGCAATTGGGCGACTCGCTCAGGCTGGCCTTTCACAGCGGCAAGCATTTTCAGAAAAAAACCCAAAAAGGAGCGCGCCTCAACATCGGTGCGAACCCGAACAGGCAAAACTGCTTGATCACTCGTCATTCCAAGCTGCGTTCCTAAACTAGCCAGCCATCCCAGGGCGTCTTCAAGCAACTTGGCCTCGGTCAATATCACTCTCTTTTTAATAATCTCTGCGAGCAGGTTCTTAAAGAAACCCGCGGCCGCTCCCATCGTGTTTTCATCAACATTTTCAGAGATCTCTTTTTGAATCCCTGTTAATTTTGCCGAAGCCTCCTCCGTCGTGCCACTCTCATAATCCGCCTTGACTCGCTCTGCAAGCCGCGTACGGGTTGTCGCAGCAATGCCGCTGACCTCTCGCTTGATTTCATCTGTTACCTTTCCGACACGTCCTGCCATACGTTGGCTGACTAGATCGCCCTTCAAGGGGGCCGGCTTCCCACTCGTCTCATTTGAATCGTCGTTGAAAGAGGCCTCGAGGCGGGTCAGAAAAACGGTAAGGTCGGTTAATTCCTCCAAAGGAATGTTTGTCACAGCCGTGCGAACTTTAAAAATCTTCAGAACGTACTTCTTCGTCTCTTCAGCATCCTCACCTTTCGCGGCCAGCGTATTGCCATAGGCGAAATTTTCAAGCAGGATAGTGTGGATAAGCAAAAAATCTGTCGAACTTTTTTTAAAGGCTTTCAGAAGAAGCGCTGTCACGCGCTCCGAATAATCAATACCGCCCGGCAGCGGCAGTTTGTCTACGGGAATAAGTCCGCCCGAATTCTTAGCCTTTTCCATTTCAAACAGCGCATGCCATAAGGCATTGCGCTCTTCAGGGTCCCATCCCGCTGCCACATCACCGTCATTGCCGGGCAGCGCACCCGTCAATGAAAAGTAAGCTTCAATAATCTGTGAAGCAAAATCCTTTTTAGCCGCGCGGGGTACTACAGTCTTCAGCTTCTCCAGTCCACGCATCCAGCCTTCCGAAGTTTCTGCCAGGTTGAGGTTGGCATCAACCCAGTCAACAGCAGTCTCACTCACGCGCCTGAATTCCGAACGAGCAGCCGGCGCCGGAACCAGGCCCGCGGTCAGCTCTTCGTCCATGCCCGGTGGAAGATCGGCCCGCTGGACCGTACCAATCATGAAGGTTCTTTCTGCATCCAACGCCATAGCAGACATGCTCGAATTAAGACGGAGTTCCGATCTTGCAGCGCGCAACCGCGCAGTGGGAACCACCGCAGAAACAGAAACCACTCCCCCAGGTAAGCTTCGGTAAACAATGGGTCCGGGAATTCGTCCTCCTCTGGCAGAAGTCACGGATACCACATGCAGCCCGTTCCAAATATTGCTCAGAGTGACGCCGTCTTGAATCGACATACGCCTCTGCTGCACAGCCTTGTCTAGCGCCGCTTCAATGGCGCGCCGAGCCTCTGTACGGTCAGGGATATAAGTCACCGTGCGTTGGGTTGATAGCGCAAAAACCCCTGCGGCAGCGCTGTCACCCGTTCGAAGAAACCCTAGGCCGTCTTTCACGCTCGGCGTCGTAATCTTGGGCGTAAGCTGAAAGCGCGGGTCATTGAGCATGGCCGAACGCGGCGGAAAGAAAGCTTCGACGAGCGCTTTCTGAATCGGCAGAGGCTTTTCGCGCAGGGCATCTTCATAAAGCCGGTTCTCCCGCACTGTGTCGACTTTGTCAATGCGGGGTGTAATGACGAGATACGAATAACCCTTTTTGCGAAGATATTTTTCAATTCCAGGCGTGTGAAACCCGCCGGTGATGATGGCCGTAATCGGAGCCTTTTCTGTTTCCATATTTTGCACGGCATTCTTGATCAAAATATTGTCACGCTCCATGGCTGCCGTGTAGAAACGCTCGATACGCGGCAGGTCCGTATCCAGGTGCTCCAGGTCCGCTGGCAGGGCATAGAGAGACCGGTCGAAATGATGGCTTCTGAGCAAGGGTTCAAGAAAATTCCGGAACTTCTCGGCCTTGAAGTCTTCTTTATAGGTGTCGTAGAAAATCACGTCCTGTTTCGTCAGCGCAAAATCAAACATTTTTTTATAAATACTGAAAACCGTCAGCCGCTTGTCGAGTTCGACTTCTTCGCTCGAGCGAAAGAGTTTGCTTTTGACGGCCTTTTCCAACAGCGCCATTTCATCAAAAATAGCCAGGTCAATGGCGTCGTAAAG
>CAYMUZ010000129.1:0-5272 GCA_964393875.1 uncultured bacterium
CGCACTTCAGAGCGGGGCTCTGGCTGTCCCCTGTTTTGGTGTCTGTCACCTGTTTCTGGTTCACCCCAAACTTCGACCTCCCTCTCACGACCGCCGGTTAAGAAAACCAATTTACGTTTCTCGCGGACATAGTTAGGCCCCGGCCGCTTGTAAAGACTTTTAATGACATGAGGAAGATTGGGATGCTTCTGAAAATCACGGGCATGAAATTCCATCATCTGCGTTTCAGTAACTTTCAGAGTCCCTTCAACACCGGCCTGAACGGCTAGTGAGCGGATGCGGTTAAAAACTTTGTCATGCCAATCCCTAACTTTTTTCTTTTGCTGATTTGAAAGTTTCCAATAGGCGCGGTTTGGTTGAATTTCAGACACGAGAAAGAACAGTTTTCCCGCCTCATCCGAAACCACCGTAAGATCCACCAGACCGATTTGGCCAGGGTGGAGCCACCCGTATCCGACCTCGTCATTCAGCTTTTCAGCAACGGCGCGAAAGTCTTTGCTTCTACGCAGCGCCTCACGATCCACGAACACATTGATCCGTAGATTTTTTTCCTCATCGGGTGAATAGAAATGACTGGCAAACGAGCGGTCTGTCGTGACCTTATAAGGACCCAAGACAGCCTCCTTCAAATTCTTCTCTATCTGCTGGTAAATCTCGAGTTGACGCTGCATCTGCTGCAAGGCCGAACGCACTTCGGCCCTCGTCACGGAGGCCGAGGACTCTCGTGTCGTATCCCCTAATGGGATACGCACTTCGGCCCTCATCACGGAGGCCGAGGACTCTCGTGTCGTATCCCCTAATGGGATACGCACTTCGGAGCGGGTGAAACCCGGAATTTTTAGCCACGAAAATAATTGGATGAATCGAGCAAAATCAGCCGGCCTTCCCTGCTTGACATCCACAAGGTACTGAAGCAAGCCCTCCCGTGTTTTTACAAATTCTCTGAAATCCTTCGCGTCAAAATACTGCCGGGCAACATCCAGAATGGCCTTTTCCTCAGGCGGGTTAAGCCCGGCAAGATCATAGGCCAAAAGAAATCGGTAAAGATGCCGTACGGCTTCGACTTTTTTCCGCCATTTTTTATTCCCGTACGATGCGGTTTTCAGATTGGCACGGATTGTTTCCAGCACTTCCTCGGGCCGTCCGCTGCGCGCCAAAAGAATGTCCCGGACAATGCCGCCGTAGCCTTCTTTGAGCGCCCAGGCATGCAGTACATTGTCTAAAAAAGCAGCTTCAAGAAGAATTCTAAAAGCCGTTGTCGCTTTGGCATTGAATCCAAAGGATGTTTGGGCTGAAGCATAAAGCTGCTTTCTGTGTTCCAGAATCTCGGGTTCTGCCAGATAATGCATGACATGAAGCAGTTCATGTTCCAGCAAGGGTTTGCGCATGACGGAATTTTTAATCTGGGTCACAAAGCCGGGAAAGGGCGTGATAATCATAATGTTTCCGTCAATAGAGCGGCCCAACTGTCTTTCTAAATCACGTTTCTTATCACTTTCTTCGGTATAGGTCTGGAACTGGAGCACGAAGTTTTTGTTCCAAACATCGCGCTCCCAATCATTGATCCCTTCGTTTAAATACCATTTGGTATAACCGAATTCTTGCGCGAGCCGCGCCAATAATTTTTTAACACGCGCATCCGTTCGCGTAAATGCCAGAATTTCCTGCTGTCCTTGACGCAGCGCCTGCTGCTCCTCAGCGCTGAAATTTAACCCCTCTGGACTCAACAAACCTCCATAAATTACCGTTTCGGGTTTTCGCACTTCAGAGCGGACGGCTGGACTAGTTTTGCTTTCATCATAAATATTATGATTATTTATATTTTCATCCGAAAGAGCTTCCGTTAGAGTAGTGCTTTGAGCACTTAATCGAGAAGAAAGGAGGAAGCCTTGTCCTTGACTTCGAGGGGGAACCAAGGTAGTGTTTTTGAAAGGAGATGCCCATGAAACTGGCGGTTGTTCTTGAGAAAGGCGCTGACGGCTATATTGTGGCAACAGTTCCGTCACTGCCAGGCTGTGTCTCTCAGGGTAAAACCAAGCAAGCGGCCCTGAAGAATATCCGGGAAGCCATTGCTCTCTACCTTGAACCTGATCCCAAAGATATAAAACCCTCAAAGAACCACGAAGTCCTGACTCTGGCCATCTAGTCTCTTGAAACCCCCGCTCCTTTCGGGGCGCGAAGTGGTTGCCGCGTTCAAACGCAAAGGTTTCATCGAAATCAGCCAGCGCGGAAATCATATCAAACTTCGCCACCCGGTCACGCAAATCACGCTTATTGTTCCTGATCACCGCGAGGTCGACCGCTGGACTTTGAAAAGTATTCTGCACGCGGCTGAGATCTCCGCCGAAGAATTTGTTTTGCTCCTGCGCTAAATGTAAAAGAAACGCCCCTACGAATGTGGATCGTATTCGTTGTATTCTTGATAACGGCCGGAATAATGATCGTCTTTCCGATTGATCAATATCGCTGCCGCGACCGAAAACCACACCCTCCCCGCTGATTTTTTCTGCTGTTCTCTTCCCCCGCACTTCAGAACGCTGAGATCCTAGAGAACTGGACAGGAAAGAGGCTGCCGAGCTGTCTAAAATCGTCGTCCACGAAACGTTCTCGCCATTTTTGATACCAAGACGAATCTCGTACTTTTCGGGAGTTCCGATGGGAACGACAATTCGGCCGTCATACGGGGAAAGCCGGTCTAAAAGCGCTTGAGGAACCTGTGTGTAGGGATTCCAGATGGCCATGGCATCATAATAGCGAGGCGCGGAGTAATCTTGCCGCAGCGTTTCTTCATTAAGGACGGGCATAGTAAGGACGCGGACATTTTTCCGTCCAATTTTATCAAGAGTCTGCTGCGCATGTTCCGCCAGAGTTTTTCTCGATTCAATGGCCGTGACCTGCCACACTAATTGACTGGCAACTCCGGCCTCATAGCTACTGCCATTCCCCAACTGCAACAAATGCGTTGAGGATTTTAAATCAAGCGCAGCAAGCATAAGCGCCATGATCGTCGGTTTTGCAATGACCCCGCCGCCACCGGTCAGCGGAACTGCAATGTCATCATAAACACCTGCCGGATTTTTTTCTTCGACTTCTCTTGGAATAAAAAGATGCCGAGGCACCCAGAAGGTTTTATCTGCCACACGCTCAAGAACTTCGATCCTTTTGCTCGGGTCCGCATAAACACGCGCCAAACTCTCTCTGAAAATGGGCGTCTGCGCACTTCCTAAAAATTCCCATTGAATATGCTTTTTGAGTCCGCTCCGGCGCTCCAAATAAGGGTCGGTTCCCTGCATCACCTGCCGGAATTCATCCTCCGAGCGCATCAAAGAAAGAGGCATCCGAAGCGTGGCCGTTGTTCCCTGGTTGAGGCCTGCGCTCTCAATATTGAGAGAACCGTTATAAATCCTTTCGATTTGTATTCGAGCGTGATTGACCCCCTGCCCGCCCCCATCCATGCCCGTGGCCCTAGCATTAGGTGCGCGATAACCGAACTCCCCCACTCTCGAAAGATTCTCAGGTGAAACTCCAATGCCTTGGTCTGCAATGCTAAGAACAGCATCGCCCTTTTCTTTGGTTAAACGAATGACAATTTTCCCGCCCCTCAAAGAATATTTTCTTGCATTAACAATCAATTCAAGCAAAACCCTTTCCAGATCTGATCGCACATACGCCCGCGGCGCATAGTCGTCTATCCAAAACTGTTCAGCGGGTTCAATAAACTCGACAGTGATATTTTGACGTTTTGCATACCCGTAATCCTCCTGAATCACCACCTTTAAAATCTCTGCGACATCTGTCAGACGGATCTTCTCCTCCTTCCGCACTTCAGAGCGGGCATCCTCCTTTTTAAGAGCCCCCTCGATTGTGACATGCCGTGCAAAACGTGGAGAGGGCTTGTCATGTTCCTTCACCTGAACTTGCCCCGTATCACGCCAAAGATTGCTTAACGAAGTGGGTTGCCGGTGTCCCTCAGACGAAATGAAGAGCTTTCTGCGTTGAGGATCTAAAACCTGCAAAATCAAATGAAGCATGGCCGGATGATCGGTTTCAGCGATCCACTTATCCAGATGGACAGCACGGCTTCTGGCCGCAAGCCATTGAATCAAAGTTTTCCCTATTTTCATTCCTCGCATTGAGGGCTTTAAGGAAAGCCGGTCAAGATAGAGAATCCCGTCCTCGGCGTCTTCGATCCATTTAAATCCCGCCGAATCTTCAGGAAAGAACGGCTCGTCGATCCGCTGGCCCAAATGCCAGGCTTCATAGAAAAAATTCTTCTCGCCGCGAATCAAAGTAACCTGGATTCCTTGCGGCGCCATAAGATCAGCCATCAGCACATGGCCATTCTTATCCAGATATTCCGTCACTTTCCCGTCCAAACGATTCACCTGACTGCTAATCAAAGGCTGAACACGCCTCAAACTCTCCTCAAAGCTGGTGCGTACTTCGGAGCGCGTTGAAAGGACAATCTCTGCCCTATTTTTCCGCACTTCGGCCCTTGCCGCGGAGGGCAAGGACAGATCAGGACGCGCCCCCTTCAGGGGCGGCGCCTGAGCAGTCCCAACCGCCGGGTGGGACTCGCGTGTCACGGGCTCTGCTAGAGCCCGTCGCACTTCGGCCCTTGCCGCGGAGGGCAAGGACTCTCGTGTCGTATCCCCTAATGGGATACGCACTTCGGAGCGGGCCGATAAACCCAAAACCCCCGACTGCCCAGCGGACACCCGGGAGCTTATGCTATCCTCTGATTCATCATGAGGCTTGCGTTTCATAACGAAATTAAAACCCAGCCACAAAGGCGATAAAATGAAATATAAAGTTGTGTTTAAAAAAGAATCTGATCGCGGATATAGCGTGTATGTCCCCCGATTGCCAGGTTGCGCAAGCCAAGGCGAAACAAAGCGGAAAGCATTGTTGAATATCAAGAAAGCCATGCGCTTATATCTCTGGTCAATCAAGGAAGACAAGCGGCTGCTTTCTAAACGCGAAGTTTTTATTAAAGACATCGCTGCCTGATGTCCTATTTGCCCCAAGTCTCCGGCTCTCGAGTCATTCGAGCCCTTCAAAAAGCCGGCTTCCTGCTCTTGCGGCAAAGCGGCGGCCATGCGATTTTGAAATAATATTCCCCTCACCTCAGAGCGGCGCTTGCGCTTTGAGCGGGAGGTTCTTTGAGGTTTTTGGGCAGTGGTTACAAGTTTCGAAAATTCAGCTAAGTTAAAAAGCTTAGCCTCTGGGAAATCGTGGACAGGATTTTTTGTAGTCCCGTTCTCACGGAGGG
>CAYMUZ010000130.1:0-5610 GCA_964393875.1 uncultured bacterium
GACTAAATCGTTAATGCTGATTTTGTGTCCCGCGTACGTGAGCTTATCCAGCACCACAATGCGCAGTGCTGTGCTTTTAAAAAGAGAGCGCACAAAATTGGCTCCGATAAACCCGGCTCCCCCTGTCACCAAAATGGTATCGCGCATCCGTCAAACTCCTATTTGTATTAAACTCGCGCAGTTTATCGGATCATCCCACCGGGAGTCAAAAGATTCTGTTGGCTTGAAGGGTCATAAAGGACAAGCCCCACAACGCAAGCGAAAGCAATGCCGCCAGGAGAAACCTGAGGCTCATACCGCGAACGCTCTCAGGCACAGCAACCAGCCGCGCTTTGTCATAAAGCCCAAGCAATAAGCTCTCAAATAAAACAAGCGCAGCCGCCCAAAGGCCCAATGCCTGTACCACCGCCACCCACCCGCCGCCGATCTCACACCCCGCGAGTGCGAGCAATCCATAGCTGGCTGCCACCCCTGGGGTGACACTGCGAATCTGTAAAACAACCAACCCGGCTGCCACGGACAATAGTTTTAAGATTTTTGTGTCAATGGCAGGGATCCGCACGTGTGCGTAAAGAAAGAAGGTCGCCGCCAGTGAGCACACCAGCCACAATAGGAACGCCTCCAGCGCAACCAATCTCAAGCTGTTTTCAAACCACGCCGTTTTTTTGCGGTCTTTTTCCCAGGCAAGAAGAAACCCGGCAAGACTGACCCACTTAAGGCTGTTGAACATCGTGCGCTGGCCTCTTTACAAAAAATAAGTTTACGGCCATAGAAAAAAGAGCCGCCGCTAAAAAAAGACCGGCCGGATGTTCTAGAAAAAGGAGGTTTTCCGGTCGCCCCATTCCGCGAAACACCGCCGTCAGAAAAATGAAACTCGCAACCCCAACTCCCGCAAACCCAACGATTCTCATGCGCATACTCAAACTGAGCCGGGTCTGATCGACAGAATCCGGCACTTGCCGCGAAGCGCTCGGCTGCTTAGGGCTCCACCGTTCTATCCAGGGGGCAGTCGCGTTCGCAACTGCCAAAATAGCAAACGGGTGGGCAGAGAGCCGGGTTGAAAAGAGAGCGGTCAAGATTCCGGTCATCCCACTAAAAATTCGGCGGCTGTTTTTTGTGATCGGGGTCCCGGGCGTATCTGTCACTCCATAAAAAGCCGTTAAAAGAATCGAACCGTTTGCTAAAGACACCCACCCGTCAGAACCCAAGACGGCCACCGTGGCACCCGCGCCAGCCCAAAAGAATATCACCGGTTCCCAGGAAACAATTCTGCGACCTAAAAGCACGCATGCGCCCAAAAGTAATGCAGCGAGACTCGCCTCTGAAATGATCGTGCTATGAAATGAAAAAACAATCCCGTCGCGGGTCGCGCTGCTTAAATCCGGAAAGACGGCGAGGGCTGACTTCAAACTCTGCGCCTCGGCCGATTCAAAGCCTTGCAAAAGCCGCGGCAGTCCCAACGATAAAAACAAATACCCTATCGCCGGAGGAAAAAAAAGAGGCTGTCCGAATCCTCCGCAAAGTTCTTTGGCGAAAAAAATGGAAAAGAAACTGCCCGCAGCCACAGCCCAAAGCGGAATACTGAAGGGAAGAACCATCATCAAGAGTAGACTGTAAAAAACAGAGGACGCATCGTGAAACGCTGGTGCCTTTTTGAACATCAGGCAGGCGAGGCTCTCGGCCAACAGCGCAGCCGCTACCGAGATCCCGGCGAAAACAAGAACGCGACCGCCCAGTATCCAGGCCGCTGCGGCAAGAATGGGGAGCAGCGTATAAACCTTTTGCCATTGCAGCGTTCGTGCGGCACGCAAACTGCGAAGCGCCGGTTCTCGGTCCCTCTCTTTTTGGGGATTAAAAACAACGCGGGTTCCGCCGGAATAGACCATAAAAATTAAACGGGAGGAGCCTTCGGTGAAACTATTTTTTTAGTTCCTTCTCCACCGCTTGCTTAAAAGCATCTAACGGCTGAGCGCCTGAAACAAGCGTACCATTCACAAAAGTGGCCGGTGTTCCGCGCACGCCCGCCTTGGCACCTGCAGCCAAATCTTTATCCACAACGGCTTTCATGCGGCCACTGGATAAACATTCTTGAAATTTGGGTTTGTTAAGGCCGATCTTATCCGCAATGGCATTTAAGCCAACGTCGCTGTGGTCGATATTCTGCCCCGCAAAAAGCTCATCGTGATACTGCCAAAACTTACCCTGCTCATACGCACACTCAGCGGCCGCAGACGTGTGGTCAGAGCCCGTATGGAAAGGAAGCGGATTATGCCGCCAGATGACTTTTACTTTGCCTGGAAATGCCTCCATCACCTGCTTGATCGTGGGCTCCACACGCTGACAAAACGGGCAATGGTAGTCGCTAAATTGCACCAATGTCACCGGGGCATTTTCAGCTCCCTTAAAGGGGCGCCCGGCCAGATCATCAAACTTAACGGGTCCCACGGGCGCCGGTGGCGCGGCTGGCGCTGTATCGGGCGGAAAATTCCCTGTTTTAATCAGGCTGTCGATGATGCGTTCAAAATTTTCAAGCGGCTGCGCACCTGACACAAGCCGTCCATTGACATACGTTGCCGGCGTTCCATGCACACCTGCTTTTGTTCCGGCGGCAAGATCGTTTTTAACCACCGTCATGGTGCGCCCACTGCTGAGACATTCCTTAAACTTCACCTGATCCAGGGCTATTTTTGCGGCCACAGCACTGAGACCCACATCGGTACGATCTCCGCCCTGCATCGTCGCAAAAATTTCGTCATGGTACTGCCAAAATTTGCCCTGTTCGTGAGCACATTCAGCTGCAGCCGACGTGTGATCGGACCCCACATGAAACGAAAGCGGATAACTGCGCCACACCAACTTGACATCATTGGGATATTTTTGCACCAGTTTTTCTAAATTCGGAGCATTCCGACCACAAAAAGGGCAGTAAAAATCGCTGAATTCTACAAGCGTGACGCGCGCATTGGCCGCACCCATCGTCGGACGCCCCGCCAAATCATCAAAGACCACGGCCTGCGGCGGGGCAGAGGGTGCCGCCGGCGCTGAGGGCGCTGCCGGTGCCGGCTGGCCTGTCAGCACACCATCGATGACTGCCTTAAACTGCTCAAAAGGAACCGCACCCGAAACCTCACGGCCATTCACATAAGCGGTCGGGGTCCCCTGCACTCCTGCTTTCTGGCCCGCCGCAAGGTCTTTTTGGACCGCCGCCTTCGCGCGACCGCTGTCCAAACAAGCTTTGAATTTGGCTTGGTCAAGGCCAACCTTGGCCGCCGTAGTCATCAGAAGGGTATCGTTTTTTTCTCCGCCCATATTGGCAAAAAGTTCGCTGTGATATTCCCAAAACTTGCCTTGTTCATGCGCGCATTCGGAAGCCTCATGAGTGTGCTCAGAACCCGTGTGAAACGGAAGAGGATTGTGCCGCCACACCACGCGCACTTTATCTCCATAGGCTTTCACCACTTGATCCATGGTTGCCTCAACGCGCTGGCAAAACGGGCAATGAAAGTCACTGAACTGCACAATGGTCACCGGTGCCTTGGCGTTTCCCTTCATCGGCCGGCCGATCAAGTCGTCGTTGGCGGCCGGGTTTGCAGACGGTTGAGGAGCCGCGGGGGCCGGAACAAAGGGCTGGGGCGCATTTATTTTCAACGTGGGCGCGGCTGGAGCCGTTGGGTTTTCCGCCCCGTTGCGTGCAACAGCCAATCCCTCGACAAAAGAACCGGGTTTATGAAGTTGAATTTTTACACTGTACTTTTTTTGAAGCTCGGTAAAATAATCTTCTTTGGCCGCCACATAGGCCTTGCGGCGTAGCTCCTGGGAAATACCGGACTGCACCTGGTCAAACGCCTGAGGATACAGCTCGCGGTTGTCTTCATAATGTTTGCGCACTTCCTCGTAAGAAACATGCACTCGCGACCAGATTTGCTTCTGAACCGCTGCGTCCTGATCGGAGCCGCCCCCAAGGGCTTTAGACTCCTGCTGCATCATTTTTTCACGCGCCCACCGCTGGGCAGAGTTTTCAAGAATCACATACTCATCGTTTTCTACGGGCACCAAATCTGAAGCCGCCGCCTTGCGCAAATCTGCATAGGTCAGCTGAGCGCCTCTGAGGGAGGCCGCCACTTTCGGCTGCGAAGACGGGCTGTCTTCGCGTAACGCGCCCCACACCATCAACGTTGTCAACGCACCGGCTAAAAATCCTGCGAGAATTTTTTTCATAGGGGAAGCCTTTTCTAGTTTCGAAGGTTAGAGCTCTCTAAAAATTTTATTTCGTTATCACCTGCATAAAAGAATAAAAAGACAAACAACAGCCTCCTATTTATCGGGAAAAAAGCGGGAATCTTTACCTCGAATTCCGCACCAAGACTTTTTGGAAAAAATCAAAGGCCTCGTCAAGAAGAGCCGTCATGGGTCGCTTGGACGGACACACATAGGAGCACAGCCCGCAGCGGATGCAAGTTTCAAGCCCCATTTTTGCAATGAGCTCTGTCTCGCCACGCTCCACAGCCAGGGTAATGTGGGCTGGCGACAACCCGGAGGGGCAGGCGCTCACGCACTCGCCGCAACGGTCGCAGGGCGCCACCTCTGCTCGTGACATTTTTTCAGGCGGCAACGCCAAAATAGCACTGGTCACCGGCAGAACCGCCACCTCAGCAGACGACTGCGACTCACCCATCATCGGCCCATTCATCAGCACAGCGGCCGGCTCGCGCAAAAATCCCCCACACGCCCTGAAGGCATCCTGAAAAGAAACTCCGAGCGGCGTCCAAAGATTATGCGCTTCAACCACGCATTCCCCACCCACAGTCAGCAGACGCTCGATCAAAGGTTTGCCCAACTCTACAGCTTCATAGACGGCAAAGGCCGTGGCCATGGACAAAACAGCCGAGACGGCTCCGCCTTGTGCTTGATTCGCGCAGCGATGCGTCTCAAGCACAAACCTCTGCACCATCTCATCCATCCCGTGGGGATAGCGCGCAGAGACGGTTAGCACCTCTGCGTGTTTCATCTTGTGCAAAAAAATCTTACTTCGCAATAACTCAACCACGTGTTCCTGATCTTTCTGAAAGACAAAAATGAGGCGGGGCGTCGACACCATTTTTCTTAGAATCTCAGCGCCCTTCAAAACTTCAAAATGATGCGCCATGGCTAGAGCATACTGAGAGGTTAAATAGGGCTCGCTGTCACAGCCGTTGATAATCAAAAATTCCGGCCGGTTGGCTTCAAGACGACGCATCTTCAGATGAAGCGGCTCCATGCCGTGTCCAAGATCGACCAAGCCCTTGGTCTGAAAAAGATCAAAAAGATTTTTCTCCGCCAAAAACCCCTGCGGCACAACCGCTCGCCAGGGCTCAGGGTGAGCCATCGGTTCGATCCAGATCCCCTCAGTTTGAACCCCCAGGGGGTGTTGAAAGGCACCGATCTTTTGAACGGTTCCTGAGACACTCGCGTGCCGTGTCAAACCGGCACCAGAAACCGGGTGCGCCACCACCTCCCCCACGCGCACCGCATCTCCGGGCCGCACACAAGCCTGCGATGGCTGTTCCGCGCCGTAGCGCAGCGGAATCACGACCGGGTACATGGGACGCATGCGTTTGGCTGCCCAAGTCA
>CAYMUZ010000131.1:0-3951 GCA_964393875.1 uncultured bacterium
CACCCGTACTCTGCAAATAGAGAAAACCGCGAATGTTTTCAAAATCGCCTGCCGTCAGTGGCTCTGTGCTTTCCGGTGCTTTTACCGCAGCTTCCGGATTCCAAATTTGCCAGGCCTTCTGAAAGCTGCCGGAGAAACCAACGTAACCGGATCCGGCAAGCGCAAGAAAAACCGCCAGATTGACGCCGAAACGGCGAAGGCCGCCCGCACGCACTTCAGATCTCGCGATATCACTGTTTTCAAAAAACTGGACTCCAAACCCGCTTTTAAACTCATTCGGACCCATGACAGAAAATACTTTTGCGGCTTCTGCATAAGTCAAGGAGGGCCCCAAGGTGTCCTCCATCGCTTTTCGGGCGGCATAAACTTTCAGCCGCTGAGCCTCTTCAGTTGCCGAAAGGCTCCCAACCTGTGCGGTAAAAATTCTTGCACCCTGGCCGTAAATGTCGTTGGCGCGTCCGCGCACGCTGAAATAATCCATATCCGTCTGGGGAGTGACCTCCCCCGCTTTGATATCAAGCTCATCGATATGAACTTCCGCATGCAGCATCGTGTGGACATAACTTTCTGCCGCCGTAGCCATATGTTCAAGGTTTCCGCCCAGCCCGAAGTTAAACTGAACCACATGCCACATTTCATGCGTCGCGACCAACAGCCCTTGGTAAGCCCTCGCAATTTTCTCTTTTCTGTTCGGCTGCTCTTTCGTATTTTTAATATCCCGGATTCCGGCAAACCCCATGATCGTCTCTAGCGAGTAATACTTGCCAAGAGCCCCAAAGCCGACCATCGAAGTGCCTTCGCCGCGGGCCCTGTTGATGTTATAAGTCAAGCCGCTCAGAGTGCCGGTGGCACCCGTGGGCGGCCGCAATCCTGTGCCTGTAAGGGCTGAAACTTGTAGGCCATAAACGGTCTTGCGCGGAATTTTCCAGCGCTGTTTCAGAGCGGCCGGCATTTGACTCAGGTCCATCTGCACGGCATAACCAATTTTCCAGACCACGGGAATGCCGGTCTCGACCCCGTCCTGGCCGAAGGGATCATACCCGGCGATATAGCCCAGCGGCGCGCCGAAGCGCATGGCCGCAAACTGAAAAAATTTATGCGCATCCATTTGCGAAAATTGCCCCCTGCTGTACTCCACCAACACCCGCGCATAAGCCCCCAGCAGCGGGTCGATGTCTTGGGCCCTTTTGAGCATCGCGTTTATCTTGGCATCGCCATGCTGTCCCGGATAGAAAACCATATAAAATTCAGTTTTCATAAAGTCTTCGATTTTTTTGTGATTAAAAGCCGCCTGCCTGCGCACCGACGTTTCTGCCGTCAAAAACTTCTGTTTCAGTAGAGTCGAATAAAGATCTTCTACAAAATTATGGGCCGCTCGAAAATGACTGATGCGTTCGGAAGTTTCTTTTTCCGCTCCAAGCACGGGCGGAAAAACCGTGTCCGGACGGTAGCGCAGCACCGTGTAGGCCTTGGGAACTCCCTGACTAAGGTTCAGCCGGCCGTAGATGCGCGCATAGAGTTTCTGCATGCTTTGCGACGCCTTCGCAGTCTGTTCATCCTCGCCCGTCTCCAGGTATTCGGATCGCGCACGCGTGATCTCGGTGATCAATTCTCCGAAACGCGTATAAAAACGGTCGGCGGGAAAAGGGGTTCCGGGCACGGCTTCTTTCCAAAGTTTCTCCCAACGCGGATACTGCAGTTTCGGCACCACCAGGAGATCGCCGTAAAGCAGAAGCGGAACGCCCCAGAGCGCCATCATTTCGTTAAAGTTTCTAAAGTTTCTGCCCTGACCCCGGACTTCGCGGAAAAGCACACGGCCAGATTCCTCTTTGCGCTCCGTCACTTGGGCGCCAATCTGTTTAAGCGCATAATCCAGTCCAGCCGGATAAGCCATACGGGCAAACGCCTCTTTGACATGTTCTTCATTCACCGGCTGGCCCATGGCCAAAGCAATCAGGGTCTGATAAGCGGAAAACTCTTTGAGCAGAATTTGATCTTCGGGACTGAGCACGCGCGCAATCGCCGGCGGTTCCGCGGCCTGAGCAGCCGCGCCCGTCACTCCTGAAAAGCCAAACGCCGGCCAACTATTTGCCACAGTGGCAGCAACGGCAGCCACGGCCGTTCTAAGCAAGTCACGCCGGGTGAGACGCACTTCTGAACGGGCGCCCGCTGCCGGTTTTAAATGGCTTTCAACTTCACTGTCCGTAATCCGGACAACCGTGCCGTCCGGCTTAACTGCAAAAATTAAATGCGAAGGATAACTGCCGATCCTGTATAGGTCGGTGACGGCCTTCTCCACATGCGCCATCGGGAACTTTAGCTCGGCGCTCGACAGCTGACCATTTCTGTGTAATTCAGCGGCAAATCCCACCAGACTTTCCGGGGTGTCATCAGGACTAACCGCAAGAACTCCGAAACCCCGGTTAGCTAATTCCAATTGTCTTTTATTGAGACCCTCCATTGAAGCGCGGCAAGGCCCGCATCCCTTGTAAAAGAAGTCGAGGTACACCACTTTGTGTGTCTTCAGCATCTCGATAAACCTGGTTTTCGTTCCATCGGCTAATGTCATCGGGAAATCTTTCACCCCTGCACCCAGCGTAATCTCGAGAGGCACGGGGCTTTCACCGGCTGCCTTTTTCGCACTTGCGGCCTGAAAACGGCCCACATCTCGGCTGATTCTTTCTTTAAGGGTTCCAAAATCGTCCGTCTTCCCTGGCGTCACATTCTCGTCTCGATAGTTCATGCTGTAATCTGTAACACCAAAGAGAGTTTCAAAGCCGCTCGCCACCGCCGTAAAGATATTTCCTTTTTCCTTTTTACCTTCGAAAGCTTTTCTCACAGAGGCGTCTTTGTAATGAAACACAATGACAAGGCCTTTGTGTTCACTCGCCAAACGAGCGGCCCATTCTTTCACACCCACCGTTGTCTCATTATGTTTCTGAAGGTGAATATGCAAAATAGGATTGTTAAGATCCCCAAGACTCACGGAACCCCCGGTCGAAGCGTTGTAGGTCAGCCCCTTGAGACCTTTTTTCTCTTTCTCTTTACCCCCGTGCGTCAAGACGACAACCCCGCCTTCAATACTCGTCGCAGCCGCTTCAGGCACATCCAAATCACCGGCCGAGGGCGCCAAAGCATGGTGGACAATCATCAGTTCAGCAGCACTTTTGGGTTCAATCCCCAGCGCCGGAGTTCCAAGCGCAGCCAGTTGCGCCGCACGCGCCTCAGACGTCTCGGGTGCTGACGGATGCGCGATGCTTTCTAAAGCACGGGCCAAATCCCCAGGGGTAAGCTGCGAAGCACTCGTCACAAGGATTCCGCTTTCAGGACCCGGCGTCAGCCCGATAAAAGCCCGCCCTCCCGGCACCTTAGCGCGCTCTTCCTGAGAAACATAGGCGTCTGGCAGAATAGAATTTTCTGCGGCGGCATTGACCATACCCGGAAGAGCGGCTTCAACCATTTTCATCACCTCCCCGCTTTGAGCCGGCAGATAATTCCCCCAGGTCAAAAAAGTTTCCATGTCACCCGGTTCTGTGAGCACCAGCACGAGACGCCCTTCAGAACTGATCACAGGCTTGAGGCCTAGCGAAGAAATTTGCTGCAGCATTTTCTGTGTCTCGCCGCGTTTTGCATTGTCATCCAGTTCTGAATTGTCCCGAATCGCCTTTAACTTCTCACTCAAGTCCGCCAAATAACCTTGCAGTTGTCCGAGCACTTCTTCCTCGTCCAGGGCAAACTGGACATCGACGGATCTTTCAGGCAGTTGTCTCTGCACTTCGGCGACGGTGGGAGCTTCGTACTTGGCAGCGGGCGCGGCCGGTTCGAGTGCTTTGACCGGTTCCACAGGGCTGAAAGCAATGGGTTTGACAGGGGCCTGTTTTTGACGGGCTGTTTTTTCTTTCAACACTGCGAGCTTTTGGCGGATTTCTGTTTCGCCCTCTCGAATCGCAG
>CAYMUZ010000132.1:0-20237 GCA_964393875.1 uncultured bacterium
GGCACGAGGACTATCAGATCCTTGGCGATAAAAAAATTCCCTTCGACGACCGGCAGGTCACCCGGGAGTGCCTGCAGCAGCGAATTCGTGTTCTCTCCTGAAGAGGCCCGCCAAATTTTGAATTGCCGGCTCCTTGAGCCTAATCTTTCCCTAGTGATTACCGGTGCGCAGCTTGACTCGCGCAAGATATCTGCGGGTGAATTGTTTGTTGCGTTGCCGGGCGCCGTGCATGATGGCCATGTTTTTCTTGAGCAGGCTTATAGCCGAGGGGCGGCGGCGGCACTCGTGCGGCGGAGTTTTGTGGATGCAAACCCTGCGCTGGCGCAGAAACACTTTGCGAATCTTTTGGTTGTGGAAGACCCCCAGACGGCACTGAGTCAGCTGGCGGGTTGGCGCCGGCAGCTTTTCGAGAAACCTGTGATCGGTGTGACTGGCAGTGTGGGGAAGACAAGCACCAAAGAAATGTTGGGCTACCTGCTAGCGCATTATGCCAAAGGGCTTGTGAGCCAGGGAAATTTGAATAATCACCTTGGTCTTCCGCTGACCCTTGCGGGATTGGACCGCGTGCATGGTTTTTGTTTGGCTGAACTTGGAGCCAACCATCGCGGTGAGATTGCCGCTCTTTCCTCGATCCTGAAGCCCACGCACGCTATTTTAACCTGCGTCGCACCGGCTCATCTTGAAGGTTTTGGGTCTCTGGATGCCGTGTATGAAACGAAGCTTGAGCTCGCAGCGGCGCTTCCGGAAAATGGCACTATGGTGATACCTGACGACGATCCTGTTTTACAGGAAAGATGCAAACAGTGGAAGCGGCGCTGGGTTCTGGTGGGTGATTCGGCTGCCGCGCAATACCGTATTGGCGGGGTCTCTGTGACGTCACAGGGAATTCGCTTTTCGGTGAATAGCCGCAAAAATTTTCTTGTTCCGGTTCAAGCACGCTTTCTTGTTCGCAATGCGGTTATGGCGATTGCTTTGGCGGAGCAGTTGGGGTATCGGATGGAAGATCAACCTGAGAACTGGACCGATTTCTGTCTGCCGCCGGGTCGTTTTGAATGCCGGTCGGTGGGGGGGATGTCGGTGATTTTTGACGGCTATAACGCAAGTCCACGGTCTTTTGAGGAATCACTGCGGTCCTTTGCCGAGCTACCAATTTCCGGTAAAAAAATTGTTATTTTTTCTGATATGCTTGAGCTAGGAACCGACGCAGTACGGTATCACCAGGATCTTGGCAGAGCGTTGGCACAGGGTGGTTTTGACGCGGTCGGCTGCTATGGTGTTTGGGCGAAAGAAGCCATTGCGGTGTATCGGCAGAGTGGGGGGAAAGCGGCTTTTGAGTTTAAAGATGCGGTGGAGGCCGGAGATTTTATGATCGAGGCACTCAGACCGGGGGATGGCGCTTTGCTGAAAGCGTCGCGAGGCATGAAAATTGAGAAAGTGATGGAAAGGTTTGAGTCACGCTTGCAGAGTGTTCGCGCCGAAGCGTTGAAACACGAGTAGAAGGTACTCGATTAGATCCTACGATGTTTTATTTTTTATACCCACTACGCGAATACTGGATCGGGTTTAACCTTTTCCGCTACATCACCTTTCGTGCGGCGGGCGCGAGCATCACAGCTTTTTTATTTTGTGTGCTGATCGGCCCGCGAATCATTGCATGGTTACGCCTTTTAAAAGTTACGGCGAACAATCGTCGAGAACATGCCGATAAAATCCATTCTTTTTTTGGGCACAAAGCCGATGTTCCCACGATGGGCGGATTGATGATTGTGGGGGGCGTGATTTTGGCAGGTCTGCTTTGGGAAGATCTCAGCAGCCGTTCGGTTTGGATGCTTCTGGGCATTACTTTTCTATTTTGTCTCATCGGATTCGCGGATGATCGCAGTAAACTGCTTTCCAAAAGCTCAAGAGGCCTGAGCTCTCGCAGTAAATTTTCAGCTCAGATCTTTGTCAGCGCACTATTGGGAATTTGGCTGTACATGGATCCAAACTTTGACAAAATGCTCTACTTTCCTTTTGTGAAGAACGCTGCGCTGCCGCTCGGAATTGCTCTGATCCCCTTCGTGATCTTTGTGCTTTCCGGAACTTCGAATGCGCTCAATTTGACGGATGGATTGGATGGGCTTGCGATCGGATGTACGCTTTTTACGATGACCGCGTTTGCGGTGATTGCTTATGTTGCAGGGCGCAGCGACTATGCGGCCTATCTTGGAATTACGCATATTCGCGATGGCGGTGAAATCGCTGTTTTCTGTGCGGCGCTGGTGGGAGCCAGCGCAGGATTTCTTTGGTTTAACTCCCCTCCGGCCGAGGTTTTTATGGGAGATACGGGTTCGCTGGCTCTTGGCGGTGCGCTTGGAGCTATCAGCGTGATGCTCAAAAAAGAAATGCTGCTTGTCATTGCCGGCGGAGTTTTTGTTTGGGAAGCTCTTTCGGTCATTTTGCAGGTCGGCTCATTTAAAATGACTAAAAAGCGGATTTTTCTAATGTCTCCTTTTCACCACCATCTCCAGCTAAAAGGTTGGCCGGAGTCGAAAGTCACTATCCGACTCTGGATTCTTTCGTTCATTTGCGCCGTTGCGGCGCTTGCTTCGCTCAAGGTGCGTTAGCTAATGGGCGCGAAGCTCCCTGGAAAAAAGGTCTGCGTTCTCGGCTTAGGCGTCAGCGGCGCCGCTTCGGCTGAATTTTTGCGACGTCAGGGTTACGAAGTGTGGGGTTCTGACGGTGGGGTGTCTCAAGCCGTGATCGAGCGGCTTGAGGGACTTCGAGAGCTGGGTATTCAAGGAGAAGTGGGGGCTCATTCGCTTGAATCCATTTTGGCCTGTGACTGGATTTTAATTTCGCCTGGGATTCCGCCGTTTGCGCCTATTTACCGTGAAATTCAAAAAAGCGGTTTACCTATTCTCAGTGAAATCGAAGTCGCAAGTCGGTTTTTCCCGTCAGAGCGCGTAATTGCGGTGACCGGAACCTGCGGAAAGACAACGATGGCAACACTGCTGGCTCGTCTTTTAAATTCGGCTGGAATGAAGGCCGTTGCTTGCGGCAATATTGGGAATCCATGGATCAGCGAATTGGAAACACTTGGCGGTGAGGGATATGCCATTCTTGAGCTTAGTTCTTTTCAGCTTGAGCATTGTGAGTCTTTTCGCCCCTCGATTGGCATCCTTTTGAATCTTAGTCCAAATCATGAGGATTGGCATGAAGACAGTGCTGCGTACACCCGTGCCAAACTGCGTCTATTTCAGGCGCAGGAGTCGGGCGATTTTGCGCTCGTGCGGCCCGTGGATGAGCGCACTTATTTCCCACAGCATTCTTTTGCGGGCAAGGTCCTCTACTTTGGAGAAACTCCCGATGCCAATCCCCAGGCGGAAGTGCTTGGTGCCGTGGCTTCTATTTTAAAAATCCAAGAGCCGCATGCTCAGGACACGCTGCGACGTTTTGAGGGGATTGAGCATCGACTTGAAGCTTTTCAAAAGACGGATGGGGTGATCTATGTCAATGATTCTAAGAGTACAACGACGTCGTCGCTTGCGTGGGCACTGAATAAATACCCTGATCACTCTGTGATTTTGATCGCCGGGGGTCATCCCAAATCGAAGGATTTTGGCGATATTCGCGACTTGCTAGCGCGCAAGGTGAAACGGGCTGTGCTTGTCGGGGAAGCCAAAGCGTTGTTGCGGGAATCATGGCAGGGCGCCTGTGCTCTCGAAGATTCAGAGAATTTTGAAGACGCGGTCCGTCGGGCCTGTGCTAAGGCAGTGAATGGGAATGTGGTGTTGCTTTCTCCCGCGTGCGCCAGCTTTGATATGTTTAAAAATTATGAAGAACGCGGGAAGTTCTTCAAATCATTAGTGAGCAAATTTACCATTGAGTCTTCTTCTCATGTCCAAAGCCGGTAAACTCTTTTTCATCTGTGTCTCCTCCCTTGTCGCGCTTGGAATTGTCATGACTTACAGTGCCAGCGCGATTTACGCGGAGCACGCATATCGGGACCCTCAGTTTCTTCTAACCCGCCAGTTTATTTACGCACTTCTTGGAATTATTCTTTTTTTTATGGCGGCGTCCGTGCCCCCTGCTTTTTGGCAGAAACATGCCCGCAAGCTTGGCTTGCTGGCCGTCGCCGCCCTGATGGCTATTTTTATTCCAGGGGTGGGGCATTTGGCAGGCGGTGCTCAGCGGTGGATTGGGCTTGGCCTCTTTAATTTTCAGCCGGCGGAGTTTTCAAAGTTGGCTGTTTGCGTTTACCTTGCCGATTATCTTTCCCGTAAAATTAAAGAAATCAAGAAAGGGAGCCTGCTTACTTTTTTCCCGCCGATGGTGCTTGTAGGCATTCTTTCCGTACTGCTTTTATTGCAGCCGGATCTTGGTTCCACGGCTTTTATTTTTCTCATCACCTTTCTGCTTTTTTTTCTGTCGGGGATTCGCTTTTTTTATGTAGGGACGGTGCTTGCCGCTGCGCTGCCTGTTTTCTATTTTCTCGTGGTCCGTGTGCCCTACCGGCTGAGCCGGGTTACGGCTTATCTCAATCCATGGGAAGATCCGCAGGGGAGTGGTTTTCAGATGATTCAATCCCTTTTGGCCTTTGGACTTGGAGGGGTTCAGGGTGTGGGTCTTGGACAGAGTACGCAAAAATTATTTTATCTGCCCTCCGGCTATAACGACTTTATCTTTGCCATCATCGGGGAGGAGCTTGGGTTGGTGGGAGCATTGGTGATTCTGGGAATTTACTTTACCCTTTTCCTTTGTGGGATGAAGATGGCGGCTGCGGCACGTAATGATTTCCAGCGGCTATTGATCTCAGCATTGACGCTCATGATTGTTTTTCAGGCGCTTGTGAATATGATGGTGGCGACCGGCCTTGTTCCGACGAAAGGATTGCCGCTTCCGTTTTTGAGCTACGGGGGTACGTCGATTGTCATGAATCTGATCGCTGCCGGCATCGTGGTTGCGATGGATCGGTCAAATTCCTGACTATGCGGCCGCCGCGAACGATTCTTATTCTGGCCGGCCCCACCGGCGGACATCTCTTTCCTGCCTGGGCTTTTGCCGAAGCGCTCAAAAAAAAGTGCACCCCTCCGGGATGTCGCCTTATTCTGGCCACGGGAATGCGAGCGAAGCATCTTTCGGGAGAGCTTGCCCGGGGGCCCTTCGACGCCGTGGTCTATCTCAGGGATTTCACCCTTCAATTTTGGCCCCCCTGGAAAACTTTAGCACTTCTTGGGAATCTTCTAGGCGCATTTTGGCAGTCGCTTTGCCTGATAGGTCAAGAAAAACCACAGCTTGTTGCGGGATTTGGCAGTTACACCTCAGTTCCAGGTGTTTTAGTGGCGAATTGGAAGGCTATTCCCGTCCTTTTGCATGAGCAAAATAAAGTGGCTGGAAAAGCGACACGCTTTCTGATGAAATTATTGAGGCGCAAAGGCATTTTAGCCGCAAGTTTTGAAGAAACAGTGCCGGTTCCGGGCAAAGGATGGAGCTGGACGGTGGTTGGGTTACCAGTACGCAGCCCGCTGACCCTGGCGGCCGCTTGTTTTGAGCGCTCCTTTGATCGAAAACCGTTGACATTGCTCGTGACCGGGGGATCTCAGGGCGCCCGCCGCCTCAATCAGTTGGTGGTTCAGGCTCTTTTGTGTTTGACACCTGCAGAAAGAGAAAATTTGGCCGTTATACATATCACAGGAAAATTTGACTACGAGCGTGTTCGGAAAGATTACGAAACACTCAAATTGAAATGCGACATTCACCCGTTTTTTGATAAAATGCACGAGCTTTTTCAGCAGGCTGATTTCGCTGTGACGCGAGCTGGTGCAAACACCCTCTTTGAACTGGCTCTTTTGGGTCTGCCCGCGCTGGTGGTTCCGTATCCGCATGCCGGGGGACACCAAACGGAGAATGCGCTTCAGTTTGAAAAGAGCGGAGCGGTGCTTATGCACGCGGAAGAAAAGCTTTCAGCGAATGTTTTGGCGCGGTACCTTCAGGTTTTTATGCAAGATTCTGTTTTGCGCCAAAAACTTTCCTCGCAGTTGAAGCGGTTGTCCGTGCCGCGCGCGGCTTTCGACCTTGCTGAAATGGCAAAGGCACTTTTGGAGGATTAAATTTATGAGTTCATCAAATCTTGAGCGGTTGCTTTCAGAAGGCAATCATGTTTGTTTCATCGGAATTGGCGGCGTGGGAATGAGTGCAGTCGCTCGTGTTCTGCGTCACTTGGGTCTTTCGGTTTCGGGATCTGATTCTCGCCGTGGGAAGATGACGGAAGCTCTTGAATCGGAAGGTATTTCAGTTTACGTCGGCCAAAAAGAAGCACACCTTTCTGATGTGGATTTTGTCGTCTACTCTTCGGCGATACCCCAAGATCATCTTGAATTAAAATTGGCTCGTGAAATGGGGATTCCCATTTTTCACCGGGCCCAGGTTTTGTCTGCTTTGTTTAACCGCGCAGAAACCTCGATTGCCGTTACCGGAACGCATGGTAAAACGACAACGACATCGATGATCTCTCTTGTTCTTGCCAACCTTGGAAAAAATCCGACTTGTCTGGTGGGGGGGGATGTCATCAATTTTAAAACGAACACCCTGCTTGGCCAAAATCGCTATTGGGTTGCGGAGGCGGATGAAAGTGATAAATCTCACGAATTGTATGCGCCCAATTACGCGGTGTTGACCAACCTTGAGCAGGATCACGTTGAAAATTATCCGCAATTCAGCGACCTTGTGCAGTCTTTTGAACGCTTTCTAGCACGTGCGGTTTTCCCAGGAGCCATCATTTACTATCATGGCGATGAAGCCCTGCGAAAATTAGTGGAACGCTCAGGGTGTCCGCGTGTCGGCTTTGGGTTGACCCCTGACGCCGATTTTTCTGCTGCGAATATTCGCTACCATGATTTCGGTAGTACCTTTGATTTGCTCGAAAATGGGTTCTATTCGGGGACGTTAAATCTGACTGTTCCCGGACAACACAATGTTTTAAATGCGCTGGCCGCCGTAGCGCTTTTAGCCCAGCTTGGGTTCGGACTGGATGAGATCAGCGGTCCGCTGGCGGAGTTCCGCGGAGCCCGTCGCCGGCTTGAGGTGAAGTTTAATTCTCAAGATATGGTGGTGGTTGATGACTACGCCCATCATCCGACCGAAGTCCGTGCGTCGATTGATGCCTTGCGGCAGATGGGGAAGCGGTTGACGGTCGTTTTTCAGCCACATCGCTTTACGCGCACGCGCTATTTTTTTAAAGAGTTCGGTGAGGCGCTGTGCTCGGCGGACGATTTAATCTTGACCGAAGTCTATTCCGCAGGCGAGTTGAATACCGACGGATCGGGAGTCGATTTGATCTATCGCGAGATTCTTGGTGCGGCGGGGCATCCGGACGTGCGCGTACTCCATAAAAAAGAAGTGTCAGATTTTCTGAGTGGCAGAAAAAAAACCGAACCTTCTGTGGTCGCTTTTTTGGGCGCAGGAGACATCGGAGAGGTGGCCGATGAGTTTGCCAGCCGATATAAAAATATCAGTGCGGCGTGACGTCGAATTGTCACGTTTTTGCACGATGCGCATTGGCGGCTTGGCGCGCTACTTTGCCGAGCCACGTGGTGAAGAGGAACTGGTAGACCTGGTTCAGTTTGCCCGCGAAGAAAAAATCCCCTTGTTCATTCTTGGGAAGGGCTCCAACGTTGTTTTTGCCGACGAGGGTTTCCCGGGCCTGGTCATGACACTTATTCATTTCAGGGACCAGGATATTCGCATTTCGCAGGCGACCTGTGAAGTCACCGCTTCGGCGGGTGTGCACCTCTACCGTCTTGCACTGGCCTGTCGTGATGTAGGGCTCTCGGGCGCCGAATTTTTATCCGGAATCCCAGGGACGGTCGGCGGCGCTGTGATGATGAATGCAGGTTTTAGCCGGTTTTCCGGCCAGACCAGTGAAATGGGTGATTTAGTTCACGAAGTCCGTGTTCTCGATCTCGAGGGTACCCGTCAAACTTTCTCGCGAAATCAGCTTGAGTTTGCCTATCGCCATTCTAATTTAGCGGGGAAAATTATTTTGGAAGCGAAGCTGGTTCTTTGGCAGCGTACGACTGAATTTGTGGATCGTGAAATTCGCGCAAACTTTGAATATCGCAATGAAGAGCAAGATCTAAAACATCCCAGCTCTGGATCGATCTTTAAAAATCCCCTCAGCCCATTGCCATCGGCGGGCCGTTTAATCGACTCCCTTGGATTAAAAGGAACGCGTGAAGGGGGAATGATGGTTTCCACGCGACATGCCAATTATTTTATCAATGCTGGGGGAGCGACCTGCGCCGATCTTGCGCGCCTTATTGAAAGGATTCAGACTGTTGTTAAAAGGGAAAAAGGCATTTTACTTGAACCAGAAGTCAGAATTATCCGCTCTTAAAATTGGGGTGCTCTGCGGCGGCCGGTCTTCGGAAAGAAAAATTTCATTGAAATCGGGGAGCGCCGTGCTTGCGGCGTTTCGCGATTTAGGTTTTTCTGTATTACGATTAGATCCCGCAGAAAAAAATTTTTCTGAACAAATCAAGAGCATCGATATCGCTTTCTTGGCCTTGCATGGGCATGGAGGTGAAGATGGCCAGATTCAAAAACGGTTGGAAAAACTGGGGATTCCCTATACCGGCTCAGGCCCCTCTGCGAGCCGGAACGCTTTCGATAAAGTCCGTGCAAAAAATATTTTTAAAGCGTCTGGCGTATCCACGGCCCCCTTCATCGTCGTTTCATCCCGAAGCCAAATCCATCGGCTAAGCCGGATAGGGTATCCCCTTTTTGTGAAGCCGGTTGCAGAGGGGTCTAGCGTAGGGGCCTTTGCGATTCGGGAGCCGGGTCAAGCAACTGGCACAGTGAAGATTCAAAAGGCATTAGCCAGACACGGCCGTTTACTTGCAGAACCACGGTTGGCCGGCCGTGAATTTACGGTTGCCATTTTAGGGCGATGCGCGCTTCCAGTGATTGAACTAAGGCCGACGCGTGATTTTTTTGATTTTAAAGCGAAATACACACCCGGACTGACGCATTACGATGTCCCCGCACGAGTACCACCCGCTCTGAGCCGGCAAATGCAGCGTTTAGCACTCAAAGCGCATCGGGCTCTCAGGCTGGTTGATTTTTCCCGGGTCGATCTGATGACCGATGAAAAGGGCCGGATTTATGTGCTGGAGGTCAATTCGATTCCCGGGATGACCTCGATGAGTTTGCTGCCAAAGGCGGCTAACGTGATGGGTATTTCATTTCCGCGTCTGTGTGAGAAAATTGTGCGTATGGCGCTCCTACGGCACCGTGGAGTGGGGAAAAGACGGCCGTGAAACGCAAAAAACAAAACCGAAAAAAAAGTGGGGCTGAAGGATCTGCCCGTTTTCTTGCATTGCCGGCAAAATTAATTTTACGAATATTCCCGATTGCCCTTGCGGGCGGCATAGCCTATTTTGGATTTGGACGTGTGCGGGAAGCTCTTTATGCGGATCCGTTGCTTGATATTCGCACGGTGAAAATTAGTCCTGCAAATGCGCTTGCTCCTGAGCTGAAAAATCTGCTTGAAAGAAAATGGATCGGCACCAATATTCTCTCTGCAGATCTTGAAAAAATTGCTAAAGAAGTCAGCCGTTCTCCTGAGATTTTGCGAGCGGAGGTTGTGCGTGAACTTCCGTCAACGCTGGCGGTCCAGGTGAAGAAGCGGACTCCTTTTGCGAGCCTTCATGCCCGAAAAGGGGACGGGTGGTTTTTAGTGTCGGAAGACGCAATGGTTTTAGCTTCGATCGAAGGGCTTCAGGCGGGAACTGTGGAACTTGAAGCCCTGGCGGTTGAAAAAACGCCTGTTCCTGGCCAAATCCTGCTGATCAAGGGGTTTGATCCGATGGTGACATTTTTAAAGCAGTTTAAAAAACAGGCTTTTGTCGCTCGCGAGAGCCTCAGCCGTCTCAGTCTGGATTACCTTGGTAACCTGACGATTTTATTTGCGGATGGCCCGGCCGTGAAACTGGGTAATCATCCTGTAGAACGAATTCCAGGCTTGTACAAGCTGGCGCCCTTTCTGGAAGCAGGCGAGCGTCATGCCATTGACTATATTGATTTACAGTTTAAAGATGTGGTGGTTAAACGGAGGAGAAAATAAGTATGAGCCCAGAGGCTGAGAAAGCGGTTGTTTTTTATGTGGGAGCCCGAAGGCTGGTGGCGCTCGCCGGAGAAATTCAACCGGGAGGAATACGCGTTTTAGCCTATGCGACCGAAGATCATGCCGAGGGATTTTTAAACGGTTTTGTCGCGCATCTCGAAAAAGCCGCCAAATCCGTCTCTCGTATTTTTGATAAACTCAAAGAAACGCGCGAAGGGCAATTCTTGCGTGGTCTTGAAGATCGGGATGTCTATGTGGTTTTGGGCAATACCAAACTTTCCTCACATACTTTTTCAAGCGGACTTTATTTTTCCGGCGCGCGTAAAACAGTGGCTCATCATGATGTTCGTACGGTGATCGAGCAAACCCGAAGCGTGGCCACGCTGCCCTTGTCAGAGCATGTTCTGGCCACTCTTCCGGTTTCATTTTTGGTGGATGACCTGGATCAGGTGCCCGACCCCGTTGGACTCGAGGCCCAAAGGCTGGGAGTGACCCTCAAAATTTTCACGATGGATGGCAGCGAATTCAAAAATCTGAATAAGGTTTTTGAGGCGGCTGAGTTTGAAGTGAAAAATTATTTTCCGCGGACGCTGGCCGTATCAGAAGCGGTGCTTACGGAGAGGGAGCGGCAGGAGGGAGTTCTTCTGTTGGATATTGGCAGCGATAGTGTGTATTTAAGTTTATGGCGTGGGGGCATGCTGGCGGCTACGCGCATTGTCGAAATAGGTGTGCGCCGCCTGATTGACGGTCTTTCGCAAAGCTGGCAGATCAACAGTCAAGATGCTGCCAAAGTGATGGATCGGTACGGATCACTCGTTCCGGAGCCTGACTTTGGAGACGAACTGATCCCTTTGCTGGTGCGGGAGACACAGGAAAAACGACAAGTGGAGCGGCGTGTTTTTCACAGCAGCTTGCTGAAACTTTCCCGCGACTGGCTTGCGGAAGTTTTATCGGAGGCGGACATTTTTGTGCGAGAGAATGGAATTTTTCATCCGCATTATGTCCTCACAGGAAGCGGTACGCGTTGGGATGGCTTTCTCGAGTTTTTGCACCGCGAATTTTCAACCGATGCGCGGATTGGAGTCGTGCGTGCAGTCGAAGCGCCTAATGAACTTAAAATTCATCCGGGGCTTTCGGCGGCCATCGGGGGACTACATCTCATTTCCCGTTTTGAAAACGAAAAACGGCACTACCTCAAATCCCGTGGTTTTTTTGAGAAAACCCTCACCGGTGCCCGCGAGTGGATTGCCGCGTACTTCTAGCGCTTCATGACTTTTGATTTTGATGGGGGCTATTTGTGAATTGCTTTGCAGAGACAAATTTTGCCACAATTTAAAATGTTACAGAGCTTAAGGTCTTTTTTCGATCAATAGATAAGATTCGAACTGCTTGTTCCAATCGAGCACCACACGTACGGTCAGCAGCACCGGCCCTGCGAGGCTTAATTCCGGCGGGAAGCGGTGCGTGTGCCATCGAAAAATGACGTGGTTGGTGACCGGCTCGATGTCCATGTGAGCGGTACGGTGCAGAATTTCCGACCCCACGGCATATTCGATAACTTCCTTATGAAACCGTGTGTCTTTTCGCCAGCACGTCACGACGTAGAGGGGGTCGAGGCTGCAGGGGAAGGCTGACACGTAGAGATTGCTGCGTATGCCTTTGGCGATATAACCGTCGTCAGCCAGCGTAGAAAAATTCTCGCAGATCACGAATTGATGCAGGGCGATCTTGGATTCGTCCGGTTGGCTTTCCATGATGCGGATTATAACAAACCGGGCCTGGATTGCGATTGCATTTTGAAGCTCGGACATTATAATGGGGAACATTTTCAACCCTTGAATTCTTTTGCTGGAGCCTATTTTGTTGGATGCGTCTCTGAGGACACCACGACAGCTTCCTCTTCACACAAGGCACCTCGGACTTGGAGCTCGTATTGGCCTGTTTGGGGAGTGGGAGGTTCCGCTTTTTTATACCAGTATTCTGGACGAGCATGAAGCGGTACGCACTCGCTCGGGACTTTTTGATATTTCCCACATGGGTGAATTTTTTATTGAGGGTCCGGGTGCCAAATCATTTCTGGACTGGGCACTGCCGCGTCCCGTGAGCGAAGTGGCTGCGGGCCGTGCCGTCTACGCGCCTCTTTTAAATGAGCTGGGTGGGATCGTCGACGATGTGATTACCTATCGTCTCGGCGCAGACCGTTTTCTTTTGATCGTCAATGCGGGTAATGTGGCCAAGGATTTTGTGCATCTTCAGAGGTTAAAAATACGCTTTGAAGGACGTGGGTTGGCTCCTTTCACCTTGATTGACTCGAGTGAGAAGCTGGGACTATTGGCATTACAAGGGCCCGCGAGTCTTGCGATCTTGAGCGCTGCAGTGGGGCAGGATTTTGGTTCGCTGGGGTATTACCGTTTTTGCGAATGGAAATCAGGCATTGTTTCGCGTACGGGTTACACAGGAGAGGACGGATTTGAAATAATGGTGCCCCTCTCTGAACTCGAACTCTTGTGGACTGCCTTGATGAGTGCCGGTAAAAGTCATGGGCTGAGCCCAGTTGGGTTTGGTTGCCGCGATACGCTTCGGCTTGAGGCGGGTATGCCGCTTTACGGCCACGATATGGATGACGAGACCGCCCCCATGGAAGCCGGCATTGGCTGGGCTGTCAAAATGAATGGGGCTGATTTTTTTGGACGCGAAGCATTGACGGCACGAGCTCAGAGCGGGTGGCGAAAGAAACTGATTGGCTTTGAGATGCTTGAGCGTGGTATTCCGCGGCAGGGGCAGGAGATTTTTATAGAGGGCTGCCCGGCGGGTGTCGTGACGAGTGGTAGTTTCTCACCCACGCTTAAAGAAAATATCGGAATGGGGTTTGTGAATCGGTTGAATCTGGACGAGGGAGAGGGTGTAGACATCCAAATCCGCGGTGCGGGTGTCCGTGGCCGTGTTGTGGCGCCTCCGTTTTATCGGCGCCTCAAAAGCTAGTACCGCTGTAGCACCCGTGCCTTTTGCCCGGGTACTGTGCCTCAGCTGCCAGTGAAGCATCTGTAGGCATCTAGCACCCGTGCCTTTTGCCCGGGTACTGTGCCTCAGCTGCCAGTGAAGCATCTGTAGGCACTAGCGTGATTTATTTTTATTTGTTCGAGAGTGAAAATTTATAAAGGATGAAGGGGGAATTATGAGTTTACCGAGTGATTTAAAATTTACAAAAACCCATGAATGGGCACGACGGTCGGGAAACCGTGTGACGGTGGGGATTACCGACTACGCACAGAAAGAAATTTCAGACGTTGTTTTTGTAGAACTTCCCAAGATGGATGCGGTTGTGACCGCCAGAAAGCCGGCTGCGGTGGTAGAGTCTGTGAAGGCGGCCTTTGATATCTACGCACCTGTTTCGGGCCGTGTGGTGGTCGTGAATGCCAGTCTGGAAAAGGATCCGGCTTTGATCAATCAGGACGCGTATGGGCGTGGATTTCTTTTTGAGATCGAAATGTCCCAATCTTCCGATTGGGAGGCTCTTCTCACGACGGACGGCTATGAGCAGGCGCTCAAACAGGGAGCCCACTGAACCCCATGCATTATCAGCCTGTGACGGCGGACGATAAAGAGGCGATGCTGCAGGATTGCGGCGTTTCGAATTTGAATGATCTTTTGCGTGGTATTCCGCAGAAGCTGTTTCGCCCCAAACTGCAGCTCCCGGAAGCCCTGAGTGAACTTGAAATTCAAGCCTTATTGAGGAATCTTGGCGCGCGCAATAAAACGGCACAAAACACGGTATCTTTCTTGGGCGGCGGGGCCTATGACCACTTCATTCCAGCAGCCGTTTCTTCGATCACCGGCCGGCATGAGTTTTACACGGCCTACACACCCTATCAGCCCGAAGCGGCACAGGGGACGCTGCAAGCTATTTTTGAATTTCAAAGTATGATCGCCGAGCTCATGGGATTGGATGTTTCCAATGCGTCCCATTATGATGGTTCCACCAGTTTGGCGGAAGCGGCGCTCTTGGCGCTGCGCCATACAGGGCGTCGTCGTGTATGGGTTTCTTCAGCAGTTCACCCGCATTACCGGGAGGTTCTGCGAACTTATCTCAAAGGCACTCCGTTTACCGTGGAAGAATTCGGATTGGACAAAACCGATGCGAGTGACCGGGGGCAGTTGCTGAATCGGCTTGGCCCGGATGTGGCCGGCGTTATTTTTCAGACCCCTAACTTTTTTGGTGTGCTGGAAGACCTGGAAGGAATTGCCGATGCCGTCCATGCGGCGGGGGCGCTGCTCATTTTGAGCGTCTATCCGCTGTCACTTGGGGTTTTGCGATCTCCCGGTGAGTGGGGCGCAGACGTGGCTGTCGGAGAGGGGCAGTCGCTGGGCATTCCGACGCAATTTGGGGGACCCTATCTGGGTCTTTTTTCAGCCACACGGGCTCTCGTTCGGCGTGTGCCGGGCCGTCTTGCCGGTTTGACGGAAGATAGTCAGGGCCGCCGGGCTTTTTGTCTGACCCTGCAAGCGCGCGAACAGCATATTCGCCGTGAAAAGGCCGCCTCCAATATTTGTACGAATCAGGCTCTTTGTGCTTTGGCGGCCTGTGTTTACATGACGCTGCTCGGTAAAGGCGGCTTGAAGAAGATCGGCGAACTCAATAGGGATCGTGCGGCTTATCTGAGAAAAAAAATTGCCGGGCTTTCCGGCTTTGAAGTAAGGCAGGAGCAGTCCCTTTTCAATGAATTTGTTGTGCGGGCGAACAAACCCTTTGCAGAGATTCACAAAAAGATGATTCGTCACGGATTTTTTGCCGGGATTGGGCTTGCGGAATTTTATCCCGGCCGTGAAAATGATTTTCTTGTTTGTGCAACGGAAACGAAAACACAGGAACAGCTTGATCGTTTTGTGGAGGCGCTTCAAAAATGTTGATTTCGAATGACAGCCGTTTAATTTTTGAAAAGAGCCGGCCGGGCAGACAGGGGGCCGGGCTGCCTGAAAATTTTCTTGAAAAAGACAGCACGCAAAATCTGCCTGAAAAATATCGGCGGCGCGAGCCCCTCCTTTTTCCTGAGGTGAGCGAACCGGAGGTCATCCGCCACTTTGTCAATCTCTCGAGAAAAAATTTTTCTATCGACACCCATTTTTATCCTTTAGGCAGTTGTTCCATGAAATACAATCCCAAGCTCAATGAATGGGCAGCGGCCCTTGAAGGATTTTCAGCGGTGCACCCTCTTCAGCCGCAAGAAACCACCCAGGGATTCCTCGAGGTTTTTTATCAACTGGAACAATCTCTGAAAGCCTTAACCGGCATGGATCGTTTTACACTGCAACCCGCTGCCGGGGCTCACGGGGAACTCACCGGAATGATGCTGGTGCACGCCTATCACGAGAGCCGGGGGGATAAAGCCCGCCGCAGGGTCATCGTTCCGGATTCAAGTCACGGCACGAACCCGGCGACGGCCGCCTTACTGGGTTACGAGGTCGTACAGATTCGTTCGAATAGGCGCGGGCGAGTGGATATGGAAGAATTGCGCCGCAATTTGAGTGCTGAAACAGCCTGTTTGATGCTGACCAATCCGAATACGCTCGGACTTTTTGAAGAAGACATTCAGGACATTACGCGGCTTGTGCATGAGGCTGGTGCTTTGCTTTATTACGATGGGGCCAACTTGAATGCTCTTCTCGGTGTGGTTCGTCCGGGGGACATGGGATTTGATATCGTCCATTTAAATTTGCATAAAACTTTTTCAACACCTCATGGCGGTGGCGGTCCCGGAGCGGGCCCGGTGGGGGTGAAGGCCTTTTTGATCCCTTTTTTACCCCAGCCGATCGTGGATAAAAATGGGCATGAGTATCAATTTGTGACTAGCGGAAAAACAAGCATCGGCCGCATCAAATCTTTTTCCGGAAATGCCGGTATTTTGCTTAGAGCCTATACCTACATCCTCTCGCTGGGCAGGGCGGGTTTAATTAAACTTAGTGACGATGCCATTCTGAACGCCAATTATTTGAAAGAAAAACTCAAATCTTTTTTCCCGATCGCTGTGGATGAGCCGTGCATGCACGAGTTTGTTTTAACACTGAAAGAAGCGAAGGCTAAAGGCCTTCATGCGAGCGATGTGGGAAAGCGGTTGCTGGATCTTGGCTTTCATGCGCCGACCGTGCATTTTCCGCTTGTGGTGGAAGACGCGCTCATGATCGAGCCCACGGAAAGCGAAAGCCGCGAAACGCTTGATCTTTTTATTGAAGCGATGAAGCAGATTGCTCGTGAAATTGAAGAAACCCCTGAATTGGTCCGGGGCGCGCCCTGGACGCTCCCCATTGGCCGTCCCGATGAGGTTCGAGCGGCACGGACGCCCGTCTTAACGTACCGCGACCTTGTGCGCGAAAAAGAAAAAGCGTGTCGTGAAAATGCGTCGATTCTCTAGCGTATGACGACATCTGTCTGGTCTCTTTTACCGTCGATCAGCGCTCCCATGCCGTTTCAATTGGCACTCAATGAGATCTTATTTCGCGATCTTGAAGAAACCTGCCGCATTGCGCAAGAAGACGACCCGTTCAATTTGCGAATCCATGCGCCCCGCTTGAGATTTTATTATGCGTCAGAACCGTCCGTCAGCATTGGGGCGTTACAGCGTGCCGAAGGGGAGGGGCCGGTGATTCGCCGTTTGACCGGCGGTGGTGTTGTGAGGCACGGGCGCGATTTTCTTTTTACGCTGGTCGCCAGAAAAAATCATGATGAATCGTTTCATTCGGTGCGTATCAGCTACTGTAAAATTCACGAAGCGGTCAAGCGCGCTCTGGAACTTCTCGGGACTCCGCCGCGGTTCTACCGCTGTGATGAGAATTTGCCGTCTGGGCCGGATTGTTTCAAATATCCGATTGCCAGCGACCTGGCACTCGCGGGCAAAAAAATTGCGGGGGGCGCGCAAAAGCGCTCGGCGGGGACTCTGCTCCATGAAGAATCGATTCAGGGCGAGGGCCGTGATCTTCAGCGCTTCGAAGGGCCGCTTATTCAGGGTCTGAGTGAAATTTTTGGAGTTTCAATTGTCAAAGAACCGATTCGGCCGGACCTGCTGGAACGGGCCAGTCGTTTGGCGCTTGAAAAGTATCAACCCGTGATTCAGCCGTCTTCGGTATTTTGCGACGCTGAGGTGGCTTTCTCATGAGTGACGCACCGCTTAGCTATCTACGCAAGATCCGCCGTATTTTGGCCCGCAATAAACGCTACCCGCTTGACGCCTATTCCTTTTTAATGGCGGCTCTCAGCTATACGGTTTCGAAGCTGGCGAAGCCGCGGCATTTGACAGGCCGGGAATTGCTGGAAGGTATTCGCGATTTTTCGCTGGAGCAGTATGGCCCTTTGGCGCGGACCGTGCTTCATCACTGGAGCATCGAACGTACCCTTGATTTTGGGCACATTGTGTTTGCTCTCGTCGACGCGGGCATTCTGCGCAAACAGCCGGAAGACAAACTCGAGGATTTTGACAACGTTTTTGATTTTAAAGAAGCGTTCGATAAGGGCTACAAAATTTTGGGAGAGTAGCACTTGTTTGCATGAAAGACAAGATTCTCGAAAAACTCAATCCCGCCCAAAAAGAAGCCGTGACCTGGCCGGCGAAGCCTCTCTTGATTATCGCCGGGGCCGGCAGCGGCAAAACCCGCATCTTGACCCATCGCATTGGGCACATGATTTGTGAAGGGGTGCCTTCTTTCCAAATCCTTGGCGTCACCTTCACCAACAAAGCGGCCGCAGAGATGAAAAATAGGGTTGTTCGTCTCGTGAGTCAAGATGTGTGGGTAAGTACGTTTCACTCCACCTGTCTGCGGATTTTACGGATAGACGGCCAGGCCATTGGATTGGCGCGTGAGTTTGTCATTTATGACGAGCAGGACCAACTGGTGCTGATCAAGGAAATCCTGAAAGGCATGGGGATTGAAGAAAAACAGGTTCACCCCAAGGGGATTCGAGAACGTATTCAACGCGCCAAAGACTTCTTGATGAGTGCGTACCAGTTTGCCGAAAAGTCGCAAGATCTCTACGAGGAGACGGTGGCTAAAGTCTACCAGGCCTACGAAAAGAGAATGACGGATTTGAAAGCCTGTGATTTTGGTGATTTAATTTCAAAAACCGTTTTTCTTTTTGACCAAAAACCTGAAGTCCTGCAGACTTGGCAGGATCGTTTTCAGCACATTTTGATTGATGAGTATCAGGATACCAATCACGCGCAGTACCGTTTTGTGAAGCTTTTGGCGCAGGCACGGCGCCAGATTACGGTGGTGGGAGATCCCGACCAATCAATTTATGCCTGGCGTGGGGCCGATATCCGGAATATTTTGCATTTTGAAAACGATTACCCTGAATGCGGCGTGATTAAAATGGAACAAAACTATCGATCGACCGCCGTGATTCTAGATGCCGCCAACGAGTTGATTGCCCGCAACCAGGTTCGTAAACCCAAGGCACTTTGGACCGAACGTGAGGGGGGAGAGGCCATTTCTGTTTTTCAGGCGGCGAGTGAAAAAGACGAGGCTGAGTTTGTGGTGCGTGAGGTCGTTCGCCTGCGGGGTGCGGGGCGCCCCTTGGCAGACCAGGTCATTTTCTATCGCACGCATGCTCAATCGCGTGTTTTTGAAGACGCTCTGCGCCGTTTAAATATTCCCTATAAAATCGTGGGGGGCGTGCGGTTTTATGATCGCCGTGAAATCAAAGATCTGGTCGCTTACTTGCGGGTGATCGTGTACCCTCACGACGAAATCAGCCTGAAACGGATTTTGAATGTGCCCACCCGCGGCCTTGGGCAAAAGGCGCTTGAGACCATTTTAAATTATACGCGCGAGAAGATGATTTCTCTCGATGATGCGCTGAGTCAGGCTTCGAAGATTGCCGGTTTGTCCCCGCGCGCGTTGCCAGCGGTGCGTGGTTTTTACGCCTTGCTGACGTCGTGGCGCAGCCGACAGGCTTCGATTGTTCCGGGCGATCTTTTAACAGAAATTCTTGAGAAAACAGGTTATGCGGCAATGCTCGAACAGGAGAAAACCCTTGAATCGGCGGCGCGCATTGAAAACATTGAAGAGTTTTTTAGTGTCATTCACGATTTTCAGGAGGGCTATCGCCCGCAGTCGTCTGAGAACACAAGTGCGCTCGCTGCCTTTTTGGAATCCATCTCGCTCTTTACGGGGCTTGACCAATGGGATCAGGGGACCGATGTGCTTACCATGATGACCTTGCATACGGCCAAGGGCCTGGAGTTTCCCGTTGTGTATATCGTTGGAATGGAAGAAGGCATTTTTCCGTCGGGCAATAAGTTGATGGAAGATCCAGAAGATCTGGAAGAAGAAAGACGTCTTTGCTATGTGGGTTTCACCCGGGCCAAAGACAAACTCTATCTCACCTATGCCCGCGAGCGCATGCTTTATGGTTCGCGGCATTACAACCTGCCCTCGCGTTTTCTCAACGAAATTCCCTCTCGACTGCTTCAATCGTCAGGGCAGGGGATGAGGAGTGCGTCGCCGCTCCTCGATATCGATGATGTCGAAATTGAGTTTGATCCTGCCGAAACCCGCCGACGTATCCTCTTCGACGATTAACTTTTTAACTTCGTGTTCCCAAGCCGCTCACACGCAAGTCTTCCGTCACGCCGCGTCAAAATCTGCTGGTACCTCGCCGCCCTCACTTAGCCTGAGTGCACTTAAAGTCAAAATTTAAAAAGATCAAAAAAGATCAATTTTAAGCAATTAAGCCCATTGTTATTCTATGAAAGTTTGCATATTAAAAGATAAGCGTTTATACTTATTTTGAAACAAATTTAAAAAGTTTGTCTATTATGAATATCCAAAAATTTCTCACTCACGCAACGAGGGGGCTGTGTATTTTCCTAGCATCCCAGCAAATTCTGCTGGCGATGCCTGTGCCCGGCATTCAGGTGACCCTTCCGGTGGAAACACCGGCTGCTGCGGCATGGCATATTGAAATTCCCTCGAACCTGGCGAGTGTTGACGATGTTTTTGAAGCCCCAGCGGGTGTCTCTCCCAAAGTCATTCTTCACATTCAAAACATTCACGGCAATTACGAAGCCCAGGTTCAGGTTAAAAAAATTCTGGAATATTTGCAAAAACAATATGCTTTCAACCTGCTGTTTGTCGAAGGAGC
>CAYMUZ010000133.1:0-6380 GCA_964393875.1 uncultured bacterium
GCCGATCGGAAAGTTGAATGGGCCGGAAGGCCGTTTGGCATTTATCGAGGCTCTGGAAGAGACTCAAATTCCGGTGTCTTCGCTGGAACTGAACCGTTTTCTTATTTTTGCGCACGAGGGGATTAAAGAAATTCTACGGCAGACACGCAGTCTGGATGAATTTCGCACACTCGCAGCAAAGCTTGCCCGGTACCAACCCTCCGTTTACCAACCTTTGCGTCGATTTTTTTTGAGCTGGCTAAATTTGCATTTCCATAGCGCTGAAAATAGGCGTGAATTTTTGCGGGATCTCGCGGTTTTAAACGAAACAAAACTGCATGATTGGATGGACATTCTCGGTTTTTCGGCACCGAGGCTGGGCGAAACCGCCGGGTTGGAGTCTTTGATGTATCTCGAAGATACCTTGATGGAGGCCTTGCTGTCCGGGCATCCGTGGACGGCTTATAATGGCGCGCGGCTAGTCCGCGGTTTCATGGATAAAATTCCGGACACAACGGCCTTTATTCAGGGAAGTCTGGCTGAATTATACCGGCGTGAAGGTGTCGACTTTACGCGGCGAATGAATAATCTTTTTTTGCTCACTCCGGGCTGGGACTGGAAGATCGCTCTAACGGGCATGGTCAAGGAAGGAATCCAGGAAGGGCTTAAATCCGGATCTTTTCGGCACGTTTTTTATCCCAAGGTGGAACGCTTTTTTAGGGTATGGAACGCGCGATACGGCCTCGGAGAAATAAAACCAGTGCTCTTTGCCGATTTTGTGCGCAGTGACACTGCGCGTCAGGCGCGTTATCAAGATATTTTGGCCGCAGAAACTCGGAAGCTGGATGCGATTTATAATCGCCGGACGCTGACGCATTGGCTGCAATATCAATTCGGGCACTTTGACGACCGGCACAAACATTTTCCTGAAACACTGGCCGAACTTTTACGAGGAGACGGGGAAGCGGACTCCGGTCTGCCGGCGACGCAATTTCAGGGACACATGCTGAGCTCCGCGGACCACGGCCCCAATCCACTCATGGCGGCATTGCAGGCTGTTTTTACCCGTTTCAAACAGCATGACGACGAAATGAACGGCGACCTGCGGCAGTTGAATGCGGCGCTGCGGCAGGCAAATCCCGACGCACAGATGCATCCCAATTTCATTCTTTGGGTGAAAGACCCCCTGGATGAGAGTAAAGAAATCCCTCTTCATACCAGCTTTGCCGCCGTGAAGCCAGGCGGTGACGCCGTGTTTTATTTTCATGTCAAAGACCATCCTGATGTCGTGCTGGCCGGAAACGATCCCTTCTTTTACCGGCGTGAAATACAAAATTTTGTGGTGGGGCTGTCCCATCTGAGGCAAGATCAGGCTTTTATCAAGCGCCATGGCTTCTCCAGCGCCCGTTTCGTGCTGGTGTTTCAGGGGATGGAATTTTTACGCGGCGATCTTCCGCCGCTGCCTCCTGGAATTGCGGTGCAGTGGAGTGAAGACTTTGCGCCCGCGACTGTTTCAGAACCAGACATCGACCCGGAACGCTATGACGATCCACGCACAAGAACCCTTCGCCCAAGGCGTGAAATCGGCGACACTGTTTATAAACTGCCGAATTTGGTGGGGCGTATTCACGCGGCTTATGTACAGAAAAATAAAAGATCCCTCGAAGCGGTGCGCGCCGGCGGCCAAGCCGTGAAGGCTTCCGCTCTTCAGGAAGAGGATGAGGCCATCATGAACAACCTTGCCCTGGCGCAATGGACGTTCGGAGAAAAACCAGGCCATCCCCGGCCCACGCTCTGGAGTTTAGCTCCTGAAGAGCGCGCCAGAATCGAGTTTCTTGTCCGCAGTTTGCTCGAAGCACCGACCAAAGCCGAGCGCGATCGATTCGGACGAGAAATCGAAGCAGGCCGCCGCCAAAGTTTTGCGGCGGATGTGTATACGCGTTTTTACTTCGCCTCTCTCTCGCTTCAGGAAAAGTTCGATCCCGCCGCGGTGGCGCACGGGATGCGTATTTTAGACCAAATTTGGCTGGCCGATGATTTTCTCGAGCCCTCGGACCGGCTCGTGGAACAATTTTTAACGCTACAGGATGCCCTGAAAGATAAAACCCTTCCGCAAGGGGTGAGCCTGCTGCTGCAGGCTCATTCAACGTACTTATTCAATAATCACCCCGGCAAGGAAGACTTATTCACCTGGACGGAGAATCATCCACGCGAGGCTGTTTTCGGAAGTGATTTATCGTTTCAACGTGTGATGGCTGAGAAGATTGAGAAGGGGACTGATCGGACAAAATACGCGCCGTTGCTGCAGCTGACCGTGACTCTGATTTCCGATCCCAATAACGCAGGGGCCGTGGAAGATCTACGCCGCAGACTCAGCGATCCTACGGCACGGAATTTCATGGTACCTACTCTCATCCAATTTAACCAGAAAGCCATGGAGCAGCAGGGCATGCCCAAATTGACGGAGTCCAAATTGCGGCCCATTACGCAAACGATGTTTGGTCCGGACGTGTCGTTTGAAACCTTGCTAGACTATATTTTTTATGCCCGCGGCGTCTATGACGCTTGGCACAAGCAATATGATTATGATTCCAATACCATGCGTTGGATGATCACTGATCTTTTGAGGGAAATAGACCGGCGGTTGGGAGCCGGGGAACTTTTGCCTGAGAAATTGCTCAGCGGCTTATTGGGGAATATGAGGATGAGGGACGATTGGGTCGGATTGATCGGGCCAGAGCCCGTGGAACTTTCGCGTTTTTCTCAGATAAGAAAATTTTTATTAGAGGGGATGACGGGGAATGATTCCTTTTTAAGCTTTCGGATTTTTGATTTTCTGAGCGTACTGCAGTCCCGAAAAATGAAGGGTGAGGAGCGCTCCGCGCTGCGCCGTGTGGACGCTGACGATGATGTCCTCGCCGAAGCGTTTCGTGTCTGGCTGGCTAAAGAAGGTTTGACCCCGAGTCTCTACCCAATCGTGTACGGATTGATTCCAAGTTACGCACGTATTTCAGACATCTTTCATCAGGCGGTGATGGATTTTGTCCGTGCGCAGCCGGCCGAGAAACAAGAAAGTCTGCTCGCTCAATTTCAGGAACGTTGGGAGGCGATGGGCGCCTTGACCGGCAGCCATCGCGTGGCGGAGCAGTGTGAAGTCACCCGCAGAGTGATGGAAAAAATCCGCATTGCCCCGGAAGCGGGTTCACCCGCTTTTGCCCGATTTTCACCGGAATTGCGCGACGAAGTGCAAGGGCTGATCAAGGGAATTTACGAAGCTCCGACGCATTGGGTCCGGGAACATCTCGCGCTAAAACTTGGGAATCTCGTGAGCAGCAGTCCACGGCCGGTTGTGGCGGCTTTTGAAATATCGCTGGCCCTGATGCTGCCCAAGACGAGCGAGTATTCTACGAAGCAGATTGAACACACCAAGGAGGCCCTTTACCTTGTCGGGATGATTGCCGGCAACGGGCCGCTGAGCCGCCTGTCAGCGGACGACTGGCAAAAGCTTGAAGAGGATTTTGCTGCGACCGCGCAAGGGCGGCCCACGGAAGAGTTAAGGACGGCGGCACTGATGTTTTACTATTTTAACCTGCACGCCGGCCGCGTTGAAAGAGGCACGGGCCCTTCTTTTCCCCTGCAAAACCAGTTTGACGTCGATGTCCGCTTTTTAGACAGCACATTTCCGATGATCCACGACGGCCTGAAATCCGGTCAGATTCCCGCCGAACTGCATGAACGCTACAAGCTGATTCTTTCGCATTATGGCCTGCAAAATAGTGATTCCATGCAAGTCATTTTTCATTACTTGAGCCCCACGCACGATGCGCAGTGGAAGGAGTTCTTCTTCACCACTCTGGAAGAGGCCATCCGCGATGCCTCTGCTGCAGGAGAAACGGTCGATGCCAGGAAAATCAATTCCTGGATGACTTCCGAATTGGCTGATAACGGCTGGCCTGAAAGACGCATCCGTCAAATCCTCAAAGTCGATGCCCAAGGCGAGTCGCGTTTTACAAGATGGGTCCGTGAAATGGACGCTCAAGCGGCGGCTGCCCGTGCCCTGCCGCACGCGTTGCAGACTCGACTGGATGAGGCTCTGCCGCAGTTTGAAGCCATGATGACTCAACCCCCAACTGAATTAAAAAAACTGGCCTTGTCAAAAAAAGAAGGTGCCTCAACTTTGGCCGATGATTTCGGCCGAGCCGTCGGGTATTTGCTTATCTCTCAGAAAAAAGGGGTGCCCGAGGATGCCGCCCAGGTGCGGCGTTTTACGGCCTATGCGTATGCCCTCCGGATTTATACGGCCTGGCTGGAGCAGTTAGAACAATTTGACCGGCCGGAAATCTTTGACTTGTTCTGGAACAAAATTCCCGCCAATCATCCCGCAGAATGGTTTCGCGAAAAGAGATTGACGCCCGCGCGCATTGTGACGCTGGCCGCGCGAGAGCCCAAAGACATTGCGTCAATCCCTGAATTCTTTGATTACCTTCAGTATGAGAACACCTCTGGCGCGGTGATGCATTCAAGAAATCCGGCCTTGGTCAACCGCCTGAATGATTTGTTGTCGTCGAAGAGTGGAAAAGCGGCCTTCCGCAAAGCACTGGCATCTAATTATTTCACGCGCACGAACTGGTTTTCACCCTTTCTTTTCACTGAGGAGATGAATGTTTTTGACGACGCCAAGGCACAATACAAACCGATCCGCGACACCTTCATAGAACTAGCTCACTCAGGTGATCCGCGCGTGGTCGAGGCCATTCACGAAGGGTTTTTACAGCTGCATCGTGACAGGCGAACGAACCTGGTACAGGAGCAGCCTGCCGCGATTAAAAAGGCCTTACGCAGTTTTCACGGCGATTTTTTGGCGCAATCAGGGTACTTTGCCTATGTTCATGCCCGCTTCCGCCGGGCATTAACGAAAAATGAGACGGCCACAAAGTTCGCAGCGTCTCAGGTGACTGCGCAGTCATTGAGCGTGATGGTGTTTGCGGGCAGAAATAATCCGCAGATTCAGGGGGCGATACGAGAAATTCTTTTAGCGGGGAAAACATTGTTTCCTCAGCGCACGGAATCCATTCAACAAGCCTTGGTTGAGCTGATGCAGCGCAGTGAAATACGCAGGACGGCTGAAGCGGCATTGGATGATTTGCTGTTTGGAACTTTGCCAGAAAACGGCTTACTGAGCAGTCTGCAGATCATTCTTTGGAGCGGACAAGCGGCAGAATTAACGCGCGAGATGTCTGTGCTAAGCGGACGATTGTCCGAGGTGGTTTTTGAAAGAACCCGGACACCGCCAACCGGATTTCAGATCCGCGCGCCCGTCTCGTCCGCTGCCATGTCTTCTGAAGGCCCCTTAGTCTGGGTCAGTTCGACGCTTCCCGAAGCGACGGTGCTCAAGACGTTTGCCCGTGAAAATCCAGCGGCGCGTCTTTTGATCGTGCTTTTACCGGAGAAGTCTTCCGAAAAGTCCATTCGGGTTGGAAATTTTTCAAGTCTGGAATTTCCGCAGATTAAAATCGCCGCTCCGGATAGTTCCTTGGCGTTTCGCCGCGTCATTCGCAACGTGTCCGCCTATTTCGGCCGGGCCTTTGCCGCCCCACCCGTTTTTATTTTAAGCGCCGACGTGAAAACACGCCCGGAATGGGACGATGTCACACTCGTCGCAGAAAAAGCCATCGAATATTCTGCCGAATGGAAGGGAAGCGCGTTTTTACCGCACCAGTACCTTGTTCTGGTGGATGCACAAAAACTTTCCGATGATCTTGATCCGCGCTATGGCATTCCAGAACAAACCGGCAAAAAGTGGTTCCGAATCGACGAGCGCAAAATCGAATCAGCCACTCTTGCAGGCTTGGGTGAGTTCTTCCGCTCTCAAGAAAGTTTTACCCTCTCCGCCTAATTTCCTGCTCGCGCAGGCCAAAACCTGCCAGCCCATTCAGTTAAGTTATAAAAAATTAGTTTTTTTTATTTTTTGCAATGCCCCTATTTGAATTCTTTTGAAGAGTCAGGTATACATTATAAACCTATGAGATTACTTGACTTAGGGCAAAAAAAACGTCTACTTGCACTGGCGACGCTGATCCCTTTTTTATTCTCCATCGTTTCAGCGGATGCCGCTATTATTCCGCACGAATATGACGCGAACCAGGGGGTGTTTCGAGAGCTCTCTACATTTCAACTGCCTGTCAACTGGGGGACATTTGAGTTTAAAACGAAAGCCCGGCCCGGCAAACCCTATGTCATCCACATCCAAGACGCCCATGCCAATCCGGAGGCGCAAAAAAATATTTTTAAAATCTTAAAATTTCTTAGGCAGGCACTCGAAAAAAAAGGACATTCCTGGTGCATCGCGCATGAAGGTTTTCAAGGGGCCTTGCATCCCGAGCGTTTTGATTTCTTTCCTT
>CAYMUZ010000134.1:0-7225 GCA_964393875.1 uncultured bacterium
GCCTTGCTCGGGAAATTCAAATCCGGGCGTCCCCTGAAACTGCGCCTGTTTGCGGGCAGCGTTTTCGCGCTCAACTTCCGAAGCTTTAGTCAAATAAACTTCGGCGGCAGACAAAAGCCCGTCCATGGGATGCGCGCCAAATTGCGGCACGACGGAATCACTTTGCCGGCGCTTTTGAAATTCCAATTCGTCAAAATAGATCAGGCCTTCCACGCCCGGAAACCGGGTATTTTTTTTATCAGAAACCGCGGCCGAATTCAGCGCCATAAAACCGGCAGTGCGTACCGGATCCACACGTCCGGTGAGCAAGGCTTCCTCGCGTTCCTGCTGGGTGTACCATTCGGGCTGAGGGGACCAGGCGCTCGTATAGCCACGAATCCGTAGCTTTGGCTTTACAACCTTACTTAGTTTTTGAAAATCAGGGTCCCACACATAGGTATCCGCATCCCTGCCGTTCCGAGCCAGATAATCCGAAAGCTGCATTCCGTCTTTTCCGGGCTCTGCTCCCTGAGAGGCTATCACAAGATTAATGTCACTCCGTTGCCCCACCCAATTGTCCTCAAGCGCTTGAGCACCATCGATCACACGCACATGCACATACCCGATCTTTTGAAGCGCCTCCATGACCTTGTTCGCCTGGTCCGTATGCCCGGCGTCGGTATAAATATTGACATCCGCGTTCTGAAAACTAAACCGTTCCTCCCTTTCCTTTCTTAAGCGTTCTTCCTCTTCGCGCTGCTGTTGTAAATACCGTTGTTCCACAAGCTTGCTTTCTGCCGTCTGACGGCTCCGGATATAATCTTGTGCAACCCTGTATTGAGCCGTTGTCAAAAATTTAGAATTGCGCATTGCCGTCAACGGCTGATCGATCAAGGCAAGAATCGTCTGTACCCTCTGCGTAAACATTTCAACCGGCACAGCAGAACCTCCGGGTAGTAGATATGCCAGCGCCTCCCGGAGCAGGGGTACGATAAATCCCGCAGCCTTAACGCCTTCGTCTTCCCAACGGCTGCTTCCCAAATTTGCCAGAACGGATGAGCCGCCATTTTCATAGCGGTAAACGGTTGTCCCGTATTCGGGTTCATAAACCGCCGTAAGCGTAAGCCAGCTTTTTTCAGAAGTTTTCTCCGAAGCCTCTTGTTGTTCAAAAGCGATTTGCAGCATTCTCTGAGACTGTCCTTCTTTGAGTTGCCCGCCGTCAATCGCGGGAGGAATCCGGATCTCTACTTTTTTGCCAAGTTCCGGGACGGCGCGTTTCCACACCACGGCTTCGTCCTCTGTCTCAAGCATTGTGGGATGCGTTATACTGGATTTTAAAAAGCCGGGGTCAAAAACGCTCAATAAGTCCTGGGCTTCAAGGCTCAGCCTGACCAGACTGTCCGCGCCAAGCTCGGTATTTTCCTGATCAAAGCCGGGGTAGAGTTTTCCCAGCAGCTCAGTAAAAAAATTCTTTTGATCCACCTTGACTCCACTGCGGTACCTATCATCCAGCGCTTTCAATCCGTTAATCCATGGAGTTGACACTGAAAGAACACTGACTGCTTTGCGCTCATCCTCCGTAAGATCCGCATAAAAAGCGCTAGCCGCCAGCAGGGCATTAATTTGTTTCTCCAACGGCCCTGGATCATTTTTCCCGGATCGGACTTTGGCATTTTGATAAAGCAAGTAGCCCTCTTTGACCAACGAAAGACGCAAAAGGCTTTTTGAACTCATGGACGATTCGAAGGAACCCGCCGGCAGCACCAGCAATTGGTCACTAAGGACAATCGGTCCCGTATTTCCCGTAGTTTTGTAAACACGCCCGGCAGCGATCAGGGCTTCGATTTTTTTTGAAACCTCCTGCCACGGAACACTCAATGCGATTTTATGGCTCGGCGCCGCGCTAAAAATCGCCGGGGGCGTTCTCGCAAATTGCATATACTCCGTTTTGGGTTTTGGTTTGAGAGATTTTTGAATTCCCGCAAGAGTATCGCGAATAGCTTGCAGTTCCCCTGCATCAGTAATCGCCACGGCTTCGCCTTTGATAATTTCATCCAGCGCGTCGGATTGCGTTTCCTTATACGTTTTCCTCACTTCGGAGCGGCGAGAACCCATCCTGATCTTTCGCCCATTACTCATTGAATCAAGTAGCGTTTGCGGTAGATTTTCTTTTTGTGTCTTGTGACTTGTGACTTGTAACATTTGTGTCCTCACTTCCGATCGCAGGGATTTGATTTGCTCGAAAATCATGAGGATGCGGGCGTTTAATTCCTGATCGTCTGCAGTAGAAATGTGATTCTCCTCAAGCGTTTTCTTTTTCCGCTGCAGCAAGGGATCAAGCCGTGCATGCGCGTCGGCCTGGGTAACAATTTTCCGTCTTTGAATGTCACGCTCTAAACGGTCTAGTTCCTGGTGCCAACGGGTTTTATTGAAATGACTTTCCTCACTGTTAAGAAGCGCGCGCAACGCATCTGCCATTTTCTCATCGCGATGAAGCCTAAAAAAGCGGGTGATATCACTGCCGATAGAAGAAATTCGCCCGCGGTAATTATCAAAACGAATGTCCCCGTCATTGTCGATTTCATTCCAAAGCGTGTAAATATCTTTGAGCACCGCAATATAAAATCTCCACTTAAGGGTCGTAGGGTGATTTTCATCAATCGCTTTCATTTGCGCTAAACCGGCCTCCAAATCCGGAAGAGTTTGGGCTTTGCGCATCTGTTCCGCGAGAGCATCTATTTGCTGGTGTTTTTCTCTTGCTTGGCGCTGCCGTTTTTCAGCGTCGCTTTCGACCGGAGCCGTGGCGACACTTTCAGGTTCCGCCGTCGCCTCTGTGCCGCCGGTGTTTTCCGTCTGTTCAAGCATTTCAAGATTCCCTTTTAACGCTTCCAGGTCTTTGCGGCGGACCAGATCGTCAATTCCAGCCAAATTCGCCTCTGCTTTCTGAGCCATGGCCCATATATCAGGCAAAGCAGCACGGACCAAAAGGCTCAATAATGAAAGCAGCAGGTAATAGTCAAAGCGCCGTGCCGGCTGCAAAACAAGAAATGCTTTTTCATTGCTGAATTTTTCAATCACGGAATTTAGCTCTTCGGCCAAAGCATCGGCATCGCCGGAATCATACAGGCCAAACCAGCGGTCTGCATTTTGGTCATAGAGATCACTTGTTTTGGTCAGAAAAGTTTCCGCTTTTTCGATATTTTCTTTTTCAATCAAAGGTTTCAGGTAAGTGATCCAGCGCTCAAGTTCTGCTTTTTTCTCTTCTGGATTGTCGATAGCAGTCAAGAATTGCTCCGCATGGCGGGCGCTTTCGAGCGCAGCGCTGGGTTCGGCCCCCGACAGCACAATCAAACGCGACAGCAGCAGGTGAAAATCAAACTGCGGCGCGTCAGGCAGCACTAAAAATTCATCTTCGTCGCCGAACATTTCAAGCAGCGCATTGATTTCTTCAGCAAATTCATCCGGATTGCCGGCTTCGAATAGTCCAAACCAACGCTCCTGGTTTAGATCATAAACCGCTTTAGCTTGGGTTAAAACATCCAGGGCTTTTGCAACGGCGAGATCTTCCTCGGATTTCTCTTCCGCAGCAGGTACGGCCTCTGCCGCAGGCGCCGGCGTAGTTTCGGCTGCACCCGCAGAAACTTCTTCGGCCTTTTTGGGCCGCAGCGCTTCGGGCAGCGCAAGCGTTGAAAAATGTTTTTGGCGCATGGCATTGAAAAAGACAGCGACATCTTTGGCTTGCTGCAGCCTCTCTTCGGTTTCTCCCCGCCGCTCAAGCGCAAAATGTAAATTTTCAAGAGGCCCAAGGATAAAGCGCTGATACCCTAAAAGTTCAGGCAGTTCGTGGGAGTGGATGATGAGATCAAGCAAATGGACGGCGTCTTCTCCCGAGGACAGCCCCTCCGTCTCGGCAATCTGCCGGGCCCAGGCAAACACCTGAAGAACATTGCGGGATTGCGGAAAAAAGAAAAGTTCTAATAAGCTGGGCCCGGTCGTAAAATCTTTGATTCGATAGCTTGGAACGACCACGCTGGCGGCTCCGGAAGCGCGGCGGCTTGCAAACAAGGTTTCAAAAAAATTAGGAATTTTTAGAAAATCGGGAAGACCTTCCAGATCATCCCAGATGCCCTCTTCGGCCTGCAGCATCTGTTCGACAAGTTCCATACGATTTGCAAGTAAGGTTTCAAACTTGGGATCTTCCTCATAACGCCGGTAGCCGTGCTCAAGGATCATTCCAAAAACGGGGTGGTCAAAGGCAGGACGTTCCTCGCTGGCGGATACGACGGTTACAAACCGGTCTTTTTCTTTTTCAAGCACGCGCACCGTTTTGGAGGCCTGTCCCGTTTTAAGATCCACGGCCGTCACATAAAAAGCCGCACGCAGCTCATCATTCGAATAAGACGCTGGGGCCATCTCCACCCAAAAGTGCGTCATCTCCGGATTTTCTTGCTGAAGAACCTCGACAGTTTCACGGAGCTTTTTATAAAAAGCACGCTGCTCAAGCGCTAATGTTTTTAATTCGTTCCACGCGTAATCCGGCCTGCGCTGGATCAAGACCGAAATCGGCCGCACTTTTCTGGCAAAGCCCACCCGATACTCGGACCAAATGGCCGCTAAATCCGGATCGGGAAGCGCTTGCGCGGCAGGCATTTTTATGGTCTGGCCTTGAAGCGCTTGATAAGCCGCTTGCAGTTCCCGGAGTAATTCGCCGCGGCGCGAATAGCGCCTTTCCGTAGTCACGGTAATAAAAAGTTTGCGGTCAAGCGGCTGCCAGGCCTCGGGCCAGGCTTGTACCAAAAATTGCCCCTTCTCGAAAACCGTGAGGGGTTCAGGTTCTGTCACCGCCTTAGTCACAGGAGGGGCCGGTTCAGGCTGGGGCTCCACGACAGGGATCCGTGTTGGGACAGAATCTTCAATTTTAGGAAGTGCCGGAGCTTTCGGGATGCGCATTTCTGGAATGGAAATCCATTCGATACTTTCAACCACCGCGTCGGGCGCCTGGGTATCCGTCTTTGGGGGGCGCACAAACTCTTCGCTCGGTGACTGCTGAGCAAAAGGCAGAACTGGCACTTCGTTTTCCAGAGTCAGCCAATCGACAGCCAATTCAAAAACAGCTAAGGCGGAGTCCTCGGTGGAATAAAGTGGAGGCTGATTGGAGCGAATCCGCGTAATGTCTTCCAGCAAGTCATCCATCGCTCGAAAGCGCCAGGGCTCTGCGCCAAAAAATCCGCGAATCGGCCGGCTTTCCGCGTAGGACTGAATGAAATTAAAGGCGGCATCCGTTTTTAAAAATTCCTGGCTCGTGTTGCGCTCATGATAAGCAGTATGCACAAGCCGCGCTTTAGCCGCGAGCGTCTGGCGGAAATCCTTGGCTGCCAGGAAAAAATAAACCTCCGCCCAATTACGGCCTTGCGCCGAAAAGCGGGTCACTTCGAGAAGATTGCGTACGATGCCTTTTGCAACAAAGCTTTGAATATTGCCAAGGCCCTCTTGCGGGCGCTCTGCGATTTCAATTTCATGGTCAAGCACTTCGAGCTGGTGTTTAAGGTAAGTGGGATAAATGACGCTGTCTAATCTGCGGCCATAGCCGTGCTCTTGAAGTTTGGGAATCACGATCGCCGAGACATCCTGGCCGCCCTCATAGCTATCGTAGCGGTATTGATTGTCCCCGGTTTCAACGGCGCGCACAGCTAAAAATGCCTTTTGGCGGATCGGGTCAACGGCTATGGCGTAAATCACAGGTTTTAAAACACCTGACTCCTCCACCGTGCCATACTCCAGCCACAAGAATTCCCCTTCGAAGTCCTGCGGCAGACCCGCCGCTTCGACGTCTTTGAAGACATTAAAAAGAACATTGGTGCCTTTTTTCTTACCTGTCAGACCGCGCGCTGTATCCAGAAATTCAAAGCGTTCCATCTTGGCGCTGCCCGGCTTGGTAAAAAGAAGTGGTGACGGGAGTGAGGCCCGGCCCGCTTTCAATCCTTCACGAAGCTGGATAAAACGCCGAGAAGCTTCGGTCATGGCGTTTAAGCCATCGGGGGCATCGGGTGAATAAAATGCACGTTCTTCAAAATGCCCATACCGATCGTAAAGATCCAAAGCCCGCTGGCCAGGTTCCTCAACGACCGTTCTCCAGAAAACAGGCTCCCCTTTATTGCCGTGGCCCTGACGAATGCTCAAATGCGCGGGATTGGCCTTGGAAAGACTTGCAGGCTGGGGCAGATCAACTTTATTGCGGGTGCCAATCTTGTCGCGATGCGCGGTTTCCTGAAATCGTGAACCTCTGTCGGTTCCCGCCACCCATTGGCGCAATGACGCCCAAACGCGGTCTTGATAACCATAGCCTTTGTATTCGGCTAGCGCTCCGCCCAAAACATCGCTGAAACCACTGCCGCCTTCAGGCAGGGCTTTCCAATCGGCGTCATCGCCCAGCCAGCGAAAATAACCGATCTCCGACGCGGCATCCAAACGCGGGCTGCCATACACACGCACCCGTTTCTGCCCATCGGCAAATTCCGCTTTAAGGTAATAACGCCGTCCTGAACCTTTCGTGCTAAAGGGATAAAAATCACCGTGGTCAGCGCGTTCATACAAAGCGTCCCCCACAAGAATAAAACCGTAAGCTTTTTTCGCAAAGCCGGAACGGATATCACGTTCAATATCGCGGAATAAATTAAGGCGCCCGATATCCGTAATATTGGCCGCTATCGCATCGCCGGGAGCTTCGTAATTTTCAGGATCATCAAAAAATTCTCTCCACTCCTCGCGCGAGAAGACAAATGCTTTTTTAGTCTCGTCGTAATAAACGCTGTCCCAGGGTTCCTCAAGGTGAGCAGGGTCATAAAGGCGCAGACGGAGTATCGGTTTGCCTTTTTTCTGCTCCACAAGGACTGCGGCATAAAGAGATTGTTTCGGGTAAGACCCCAAAGAAATTCCGGGCTGTTCCGCCGAAGCGGGATAGGCTTTCTGCATTTTCTGGACAGACTCCACAGGAAGTTCAACGACACGCAGGACCTGGCGCCCGCGCAAAGTCACCGGCCCAAAATTTTCTTGTAAGGCGGCAAACGTTTCGGGCGAGGCCGTTCCACGGGTCACTTCGGCTACAAGCCGGCTAAATAAGCTGCGCTCAATTTCGTCTTTGAGATTTTCAAACCCCTCATGCTTCGCTTTGCGCGAAAAATGCAATTGGACTTCCAGGAATTCCCGGCCCGTATAATCGGCCTGGGTTTGGACCGCGGCCAAATCC
>CAYMUZ010000135.1:0-3419 GCA_964393875.1 uncultured bacterium
ATTAAGCAGGGGCAATTCATGAATTGCCCCTGCAAATAACGCCCCGCGCCCGACGATTTATGCTTATCCTCGGCATTGAAACTTCCTGCGATGAAACTTCCTGCGCCGTGCTCGAAGATGGCGTGACCATTCGCTCCAACATTATTTCCTCAAGCCTTTTCAGACATCGGCCTTTTGGGGGCGTAGTGCCTGAGATCGCTTCGCGACACGCGCTTGAACAAATTGATTTTGTGCTCGAACGCGCATTGAAGAAGGCACGTGTGCGTTTAACAGACCTCGATCTAATCGCGGTCACAGCCGGTCCCGGGCTGATGGGCGCACTGCTTGTGGGGGTGAGTTTTGCGAAGGCGCTCAGTTGGCGTCTCGGTATTCCTCTCGTGGCAGTGAATCATCTGGAAGCACACTTATCTGCCTCCTTTATGTCCGTGGAGAGCGGCGGAAAACGTCCGCGCACTTTTATTGGCTTGTTGGTCTCAGGAGGTCACACCCTGATTACACATCACCAAGGAAACAAGGTGTGCGTTATGGGTGAGACGACTGATGATGCGGTGGGCGAAGCCTATGACAAGGTCGCGAAAATTTTAGGGCTTGGTTTTCCGGGGGGGCCGATTCTTGACAAACTGGCACCGCAGGGCAACCCCACGGCAGTGTTTTTCACCAAACCGAAACAGAAAGAGCGATTCGGCCGTGATGCTAACCATTGCTTCGATTTCAGCTATAGCGGTATAAAAACAGCCGTACTTTATCATGCACAAAAAGAGAGAGCCCGGCCGGGGCGCACTCAAGCACAAGAGGTTCAATACGCACGCGACATAGCCGCTAGTTTTCAACATCACGCCATCGGCTGGCTGGTCGAGAAAACCATGGCCGCTGCAGCCCATCTTCAGGTGAAAACGATTGCCGTGGGCGGGGGAGTGAGCGCGAACTCCTACTTGCGTAAGCGAATGTCTGAGGAAACTTTGAAGGCGGGCCTCCAGCTGTGCCTGGCTCCGCTGTCACTGACCGGTGATAATGCGGCCATGATTGCGCGGCGTGGGTTTGAAATACGCCACCGCAGAGCTTCTCTTAAACTTACGGCCAATCCCAACCTGAAACTCGTGTCTAGTGCCTCATGACATTTGATTTTGGTAGGGGCCCTGCAAAGCAGGCATGAATTTCCTCTACAGAAACAAATTCGACCACAATTTTAAATGTCACAGGGGACTAGCCGTTAGTGAATCAGTGCAATCAGAGCGGCGCCGGCGATAAACGAGGTCAGGGGTAAGACTGGGGAGTGTTTGCGGGCTTCATTAAGAAGGGCATGAAGGGCAAGAAAAATAAATCCTCCGCCCGCATGAATAAGAATCAAATCGAGCCAGACCGCTTCTCCAAAATGACTTAGCAAATAACCTCCGAGCGCTCCGCCTGCGAGGGTGGAGGTTTCCAGGAAAATTGACAGTGACACGGTGCGTAGCGGGCGAAGTCCCGCGTTGACCAACAGGGCGCAAAGAGCAAACCCTTCCGGAAACTTATGAATCAGCACGGTGATGAAAACGGGCAAACTTCCTTCGTGCGGGCGCCCAAGCGAAATGGTCAAACCGTCGATGAGGCTGTGCAAAGTCAGAGCGGCGGCGAGAAGATAAAGAGATGAGTCGCGGGGGTCTTCTTTTTCATGCTCCTCGAAATGGGAAGCCGAACAGGCGGGGCAGACGTGAGAAATATAGCGGCTGATCAGATAAAATAGGGCGTATCCCGATGAAAGTGCCAGGCAGGATACCCCAAAACCGAAATGTTTCAAGCCGCCTGGAAGCATATGAAACGCAGCAGCGCTGAAAAGGGTGCCGGCCGCGAAGCTGATGAGCGCGCACAGCTGCCGGTGTGAAAAGTGGATGCGTGTCGCCATGAGCACACCGGCGGCGGCACTTGTAAAAGCGAATAAATTCTGGAATTCAGTTTTCATTATAGTGATAAGCGGGTTGTGAAGAGGCTGTGCAACGCAGCGGAAAGTATAAAGCCTGGCATTGACACCCCACAAGCAAAAAGATACAATCCGCCCCTTATGAGCATACTCAAAATAGCACTTCCCAAGGGCAGTCTTCAGGATGCCACCGTTCTCCTTTTCAAACGTGCAGGTTTTAATATCAGTGTCAATTCTAGGTCCTATTTTCCCTCAGTGGATGACAAAGAACTAGAAATTGTGCTTTTCCGGCCGCAAGAAATGTCTCGATACGTTGAAGACGGAGTGGTCGATTGCGGCCTGACCGGTTATGACTGGATTGTTGAAAACAATTCCGATGTTGAAGACCTTTGCCAGCTCAAGTACTCCAAAAGCACAAGTAATCCTGTGCGCTGGGTGCTTGCGGTTCATAACGACTCCCCGTTTAAAAGTGTTAAGGATTTGAGGGGCAAGAAAATTTCCACCGAACTTGTCAACGTGACAAAGCGGTATCTCAAAAAGAATAAAATTCAGGCGGAAGTGGAATTTTCATGGGGAGCCACGGAAGTGAAGCCGCCCCGCCTTGCCGATGCGATTGTCGAAGCGACCGAGACGGGATCAAGTCTTCGCGCAAACAATTTACGTATTATTGACACCCTGTTAACCTCCCTCCCAAAATTTATTGCCAACAAAAAAAGCTGCCGCGACCCTTGGAAACGCCGAAAAATGGATAACCTTGTATTGCTGCTGGAAGGGGCTATTCGCGCACAGGAAAAAGTCGGGCTTAAAATGAATGTGGCTGAAAAGAACCTGAAACGGGTATTGAGTATTTTGCCGGCGCTTAAAATGCCGACGGTGTCGGGGCTCTCGCAAGAGGGCTGGTTTGATATTGATACTGTGGTTGATGAGCCCGTGGTGCGTGAAATCATTCCCGCCCTTAAGGCAGCCGGTGCTTCGGGGATCGTAGAGTATCCCTTAAACAAGGTTATTCCGTAACGCAGCTGGCAGTCTTGGATTGCCTAAAGTGGTTTTATCTTTTTTCGCAATTTACGATTGACGACTCACGACTAAGCATAAGGAGACCCCAATGCCCTGGGCGCATAAGCAGCGAAAAAAGAAAATGAACAAGCATAAGCGCAAGAAGAAGTTGCGCAAGCACCGGCACAAGAAAAAAGATTGGTCGTAATTGCCTACAGCGACGTCCGGTCGCTGAGGCACAAACGCTTACGATAGAGTCTCTGATCATCGAAGCGTAGTCTCGGCATACGAATGCCGAGGAAGTCACTGCGCATAGGAGCAGTGACTTTTTTTGCGCCTTGCAGAATGCGTTGAGGTGCTACCCGCTAGACACCATTTATGAATTCGCTATCCCTCCGCAGTTACTCCAAAGTTAACCTCGATCTCCGTATTCTGGGACGCTATCGGGATGGTTATCATAAGCTGTTCACCCTCTTTCATCGCTTATCTCTCGCGGACACATTGAGGTTGAGAAAAATTTCGTCCG
>CAYMUZ010000136.1:0-11024 GCA_964393875.1 uncultured bacterium
CTGCTTAAAACCTTGGAAGAGCCGCCCGCAGCGACCCTTTTTCTGGTGCTCGCTAAAAATAGATTTCAACTGCCCGACACTATTCAATCACGCTGTTTTCATGTCCGTTTGCGAGCACCCCTGATGCTGAGGGAGGGGGATGAGCCGCTGGCACCCATGGACCTTGCGTTACTTGCCAATGCATTTGAAAAAGCCGCGCAGTCTAAAAAGGAAGGGGTTCTCGATTTCTTTGACCGATTGATGGTCACCCTGCATAGTCAGATGGAAGAGTTGTCTGTGAATCAGCGCTCGCCTTCTGCGCTGCAATGGGCCGAGGCCTTTGATTTGGTTTATCAGGCGAAGGCCGCAGTGGAAGGAAACACGAATCCAAAATTGGCTGTCACTTTTGTGGCGACACGGCTCAGTCACATTCAAGGATTAACCGTATGACCTCTAAAAAATACTACCTAACGACGCCCCTTTACTACGTCAATGCCAAACCCCATATAGGGCATGCCTATACGAACGTGCTTTGCGATACCTTTGCGCGTTTTCAGAAGTTTTTAGGTCGGGATGTTTTTTTGCTGACCGGGACGGATGAACACGGCACCAAAATTGAAAAGATTGCCCGGGGAAAAAATCAAACACCTAAGAGTTATGCGGATTCGATTGTGCCTGAGTTTGAAAAACTCTGGAAAACGATGGATATCCAGTACGATTTTTTCTTTCGCACCACGTCTGAGGATCACAAAAAAGCGGTGCATCAGATTTTGACCGATCTTGAAAAAAAAGGAGATGTCTATAAATCGTCCTATGAAGGCTGGTACTGTGTGCCGTGTGAATCTTTCTGGAAGGACTTACAACTCGTTGAGGCAAAATGTCCAGATTGTCACCGCGAAGTTCAGCGTCTGAGTGAAGAAAATTATTTTTTTAAACTGCGCCAGCATCAGGAATGGCTCATCGACACCATTCAAAAGAACCCCGACTGGATCCGACCTGAAAGGCGGCGTAATGAAATTCTCTCCTTTCTGAAAGAACCACTTGACGATCTCTGCATTACACGCCCGCGCAGCCGTCTGAGCTGGGGGATTGATTATCCCGGGTCGGCCGACCACGTCGTTTATGTTTGGTTTGACGCGCTGATTAATTATGTCAGCGCCGCGGGTTATCCGTTTGATCTTGAGAAAATGAAAACGCTCTGGCCGGCAGATTTCCACATGGTGGGCAAAGATATTTTGCGTCAGCATACGGTTTATTGGCCGATCATGCTCAAGGCGATGGGGCTTGCCATGCCGAAGGCGATTGTGGCACACGGTTGGTGGACACTTTCCGGCGCCAAGGTTTCAAAATCTGCCGGGAATGCGGTAGAACCGCTCGTGTTGATTGACAGCTATGGGGCAGACGCTTTTCGCTATTTTCTGCTCCATGAAGTGACGCTTGGGATGGATGGGGCCTTTTCGGAAGATCTTTTAAGAGAAAGATATACAACGCAGTTGGCCAATGACCTTGGCAATCTCTGGTTTCGCTATGCATCGATGCTGGATCGCTATTTTGGGGGGTGTGTCCCCGCGGCTCACACTGAAAGGATTATTTCCTCGGAACTTTATCAGCATGCGGTACGGCTCTATTCGATCGTGGCTGAGGCCATGAGTGGCTTTGATCCGCGGCTGGCGCTTGATATGATTTTTGAAGTGGTAACGTGTGCCAACCAATTTGTAGAAAATCAAAAACCGTGGACGCTGGCGAAAGACCCTGCTCGAAAGCCGGAGTTGGAGTTGACGCTGGCTGTTTTGGGGGAAAGCATCGCACACGTCGCCTGTATTTTACAGCCATTGTTGCCGGTGACGGCCAAAGCCATGCTTGATCGTTTGGGACTGTCGTTTCCAATGACGATGAAGAGTCTTACGCCATTTCAACAGTGTTTTCTTGTGCCCGGTTTCAAAGTACAGCGGGGCAACCCGCTTTTCCCAAAACTGGACGATCTTCAACCCCAGGCGGGCTAATGTTTTTTGACACGCATTTGCATCTGCATTTTCCTGAGTTTGCGGCGGATCGTGATGAAACCCTCGAGCGCGCGCGCCGCGAGGGCATTAGTGCTTTTTTAAACGTGGGGACAGACGTGACCAGTTCCCGCGAATCCATCCGGCTTGCCGAGGCGCACTCTGATCTTTGGGCAGCCTGTGGCATTCACCCCAACGATGCTAAAACGGCAACCCCTGAGGCGATGCGGGAAATCGAATCCATGCTGACGCATCCGCGCGTCGTGGCCGTGGGGGAAGTGGGACTTGATTTTTATCGTGAGCATTCGCCGCGGGATGTTCAGCGAGTTGTGTTTTGTCAGTTCCTGGAAATGGCACAGAGGCAGGTGAAGCCGGTTTTAATCCACTGTCGTGATGCGTATGAGGAACTGATCCGAATGCTGGAAGAGGCGCAGCCCCTCAAGGCGAGTGGAATTATCCACTGTTTTTCGGCAGACCGGCCCGTGCTTGAACGTTTGGTGAAGCTTGGTTTCTACATTTCTTTTGCAGGTCCCCTGACTTACAAAAAAAATGATGTGTTGAGAGAGGCCTGTCTTGCTTGTCCGCGTGAACGGTTGCTGCTTGAGACCGACGCACCCTTTTTACCCCCACAAACCATGCGCGGCAAGCGCAATGAGCCGGTGTGCATGCTTGAGACCGCCCGAGTGATGGGGGAGCTGCATAAGCTTTCACTTCAAGAGCTTGCAAAAATTACCAGCACCAATGCCCGCACTGTTCTTGAGCTATGATCCGAGCCTTTTCTGAATTTGTTCGACGGGAAAAACTCCCACTTATTTTTCTGGGCCTATTCCTAGGGGTTCATGTCTGGATGACCGCGCAGAATTTTCCTTCGGAACCCCCGAGTCAGGAAATGCAGTCGTTCAAAAAATCCGAAGCGGCTTTTCAAGATAAAAAAATTACAAATGAGTTCCTTCTCCAATGGTTTCGTGAAAGCCCCACTGCGGCGGGGGGATTCATCCTCCTCACACTTCTGTTTGCTGTTCTGCTGGTGGTTGGAGGTGTGATTAACATCCGTTTGTTATTTAACCACGGATTTCGGCGGAAGATGTTCGGATCGATTTTCCCTAAGACCCCGCATTGGAAAGTTTCCATGCTGCTTCACGTCATGGTTCAGTTTCAAGGCATCGCTTTAACGCTTCATTTTTTGCTTGGGGTCATTTTAAGATTTTTAAATCGACCCGGGTTGGAGCACGCGCTCATTTTGTTGCAGACACTGATGATGGATTTTCTGATTTTTTTCCTTATTTACCGGCAAATTCGAGGAGTGGGAAGCGGCTTATCCGAACTGGGACTGCGAATCCCAACCGGGAGTACTTTGAAACGCGAAATACTTTCAGGACTGGGCGCTTATGCCGCCATCCTTCCATGGTTTGTGGTGGTTTTACTTGCGCTCACTGCGCTGGCCAATTTTTTTTCTTACGAGCCGCCGCCACATCCGTTAGTAGAAATCTTTCTGGATGAGGAAAAAAGAGCACCCGGGCTTATTCTTTTTTCCATTTTCTTGGGATGTTTGAGCGGTCCCTTCTTTGAGGAAATTTTCTTTAGAGGATTTGCTTATACAGTATTTCGCCGTAAAACGGGTGTTTGGGGGGCGACTATTCTCAGCGCTGCTTTTTTTGCGATAATCCATAAAAATGAATTTGCCTTTTTCCCCATTTTTATTTTGGGCGGACTTTTAGCGATTTTATATGAAAAAAGAGGCAGTCTCATCGCCCCTATTTTTATTCATGTCTTTCATAATTCCATTTTCATTCTTTATTTCTGGTGTGCAAAAGGATTCATTAGCCGCACCGTGTAAAAGGGCTCATGCAGACATCCGAATTTGAATTGATAAAACGGCTCACAAGAAAAATTCCAAGGTCGCTGCGTTTGGAAGGCTCTGTCAGCGATGATGCAGGGCTTCTTAAGATGAAGTCCAAACTGTGCGTTCTCAGCACGGACACTCTCGTCGAGGGGGTTGATTTTAGGAGCGCTCAAGGAAATTGGGCGCAGATTGGCCGCAAGGCACTGGCGGTTAATCTGAGTGATCTTGCCGCCATGGGAGCTGAACCCGTGTGCTTTACCGTGGCCCTTGGAATCCCGGAGTCTTTTGCGGTTGCTTCACTGGAAACTCTTTACGCTGGCATGATGGCGCTTGCGCGGCAGTTCAAGGTTTTATTTGCAAGTGGAGATATCTCAAAAGCCAAGACTTTTTTTATTGCGATCACGGTCGTAGGATCGACCTCGAGGGATAAGCCGGTGATGCGTCACGGCGCGCGACCAGGGGATTGGTTGGCGGTCACAGGGGAGCTGGGCGGATCCATTTTGGGCCGGCATTTTGATTTTGAACCCCGTGTGCTGCAGGGGGTTTTTTTGCGTAAAAACTTTAGACCCACGGCGATGATAGATATTTCAGACGGACTGCTTCAAGATCTAGAACACCTGCTGAGGGCGTCGCGTGTTTCCTGCCGCCTTCATTTGGAAGCGGTGCCTGTTTCCGGGGAGGCATTAAAACAGGCCCGTGGAAGCAAAGCTTTGGGCCGTCGCTTTGCCCTGACAGACGGCGAAGATTTTGAATTGCTCTTGAGTGTCCCCCCTGGTGTAAAATCAAAACTGGATCAGGCATGGAAAAGAAAGTTCCCGAAAGTAAAATTGAGCTGGTTGGGCCGCATGAGGGCGGGTTCCGGCGAAATTGAATACTATGAAAATCAAAAAAAAATCAACGCACCCCATTACCGCACTAAAGGATTCCAGCATTTTTGAGCAGGAAGTGCTGCTAGGTTCCCCACAGGCGACACGCCAATTCGCCAAGCGCCTAGGCTCCCGACTTGAACCCGGGTCTGTGCTTGCTCTTTGCGGCGGTCTGGGCAGCGGGAAAACCACTTTTATGAAAGGGCTTGCGGAAGGCCTCGGAGTGGATCAGTCTGCCGATGTCAAAAGTCCGACTTTTGTCTTAATGCATATTTATGAAGGCAGAGTTCCCGTGGCTCATTTTGATTTATACCGATTGGAATCTAAAGCAGAAATCGAGACCCTTGGGCTTGAGGATTTTTTAAATAATTCTGACGTGGTTACTTGTGTCGAGTGGGCCGATCGAACTCCTGAAAATTTCCCCCCGGAAACTTACTGGCTGTTTTTTGAAGTGGTTGGAGAAAATAAACGTCGACTTAAGATTTTTACCCATGGCAAAAAAGAGTGAAAAAGAAAAATTTGACATTCGGTTCCTAGAACCGATTGTAAAGCAGCGGCCGGATTACATAGAGGCTTTGAGCGCTCTTGCGGAAGCTTACACTGCCTGTGCATTTTATCAAAAGGGTCTGGAGCTGGACGAGCGGTTGTCTCGGCTTTGTCCGCAGGATCCCGTTGTTTTCTATAACCTAGCTTGTAGTCAAGCGCTTCTTAGGCATAAGGAGGAAGCTTTTCGAAGTCTTGCGTCAGCCGTCAAGCTGGGGTATGGTGATTTTAAACATCTGCTTCAGGATCCGGATCTGTACCCCCTGCGGGAGGATCCGAGATTTCAGAAATTTGCAGAGGAGATGAAAAAAAATGACCGACGCAGACGCTAATTTATTGACTCAGATTGGGGTTGTGGATTTGTCGCAAGATCAGTGGCGGGGGAGGGTTCTGGAATCGCAGACGGGGTGTCAACCCCGACCAGCTTCCCAAGATTGTATTGTTGAATGGCTTTGACACTGCCATCCTGTGAGTAGAGAGTTTGCGGTCCTTGTTTGACCCCATGAACATAAGTTTCGCTTCGGATAAGCAGTTTGTTTTCGCCGAAATAATTTGCGACCCCATTTAAACGCGAATTTTCAACTTGCATTTTTGCACGCAGGGAGGATCCATCCTCGGCAAATAAAGTGACTTCGCCCGTTTGCACTCCCTCGACGTAGGTGCGTTGCGCCAGGGGTTTTCCCTCGGACGAGTAAGCCTTTGCTAACCCATCCGGTCGCCCATTCAGGTAGTTTCCCTCCCATGCCAACGTGCCATTTTCATAATAAAATTTGGCGGGACCATTCGAGTTTTTCTTTTTATAATTAGTTTCAGAAGCGACTTTGCCGTTTTTATAGAAAGTTTTTTGGGGGCCGTCCTTGGGTGAGTAAGAAGCGCCTGCCGTGTGTCCGAAACACAGCAAAATCAAAACACTGAGAATGATTTTTAATCGAATTTCAACTGAATTCATGGTGATATTATATCGGCTAAGGATGGGAGGGACTATAGCGGCACTTGATTCTTTGAAAAAACCGCCGATAGTCTAACACGATGAGTTTTAAAAGTTTGTTGTTGTCAAAATCGTTCCGGCTGGCGTTTGCGCGACTTTTTTTTCTGGGCGCGCTGGCGTCTTTTTTACTCCATTTCTTGTTCTTTCACGATGAAAAGGTATCGCTTGAATTTGTAAAAATCATTAATACGCATGAGCATGTACAGTCCAAAGAACAAGCACTTCGCTACCGCGATATTGCACGGCATGCAAAAATTACCCGTACGATTCTTCTCGGAAGCCCTGAGGCGACTTTGGTTCCCGGTAAAACGGGTTTTAGCGGAGAGGATGTGAATAATCTCGAGGTACTGCAGTTGGCCGCACGGTATCCGCTCGATTTTATGGCGGTTCCGACATTGAATCCTGAAGATCCCGCCAAGCTCGCAAAGTTAAAGGATTATAGAGCTTTAGGAGCGAGCGGGCTTAAACTGTACAGCGGGCATCAAGTTTTTCATAAAAGCCCCCTGGATGCTCCGGAGATGGATCCGATTTACGAGTATTGCCAAAATCACCGCCTACCGATTATATTCCACGTCAATACGGGGCTTTATCTTCAAGAATTTGAAAATGTTCTTCGGAAATATCCGAATCTGACGGTTGTTTGTCCGCATTTTTGCCTTTCGACGGCGAATCTTGAGCGGCTTGAAAATCTAATGACACAGCACCCGCGACTTTATTTGGACACCAGCTTTGGCTATGTGGACTATCTCAAGGAAGCTTTTCTTCGCATCTCACGGCACTCAACCCCATTTAAAAAATTCATCGAGCGCTTTCAAGATAGAATCCTTTTTGGGACAGATATGGTGGTGTCCAACGAACCCTATAAAACAGACGAGTGGCTGCAGCAGATGTTGACAGCCTACCGTGATATTCTCGAGAAAGAAGCATTTGTTTTTTTCGATATGCCGGATGTGATTTTGCGCGGCCTTCATTTGAAATGGTCGGTATTGCAAAAAATTTACTTCGAGAACAGCAAAAAGATTTTTCACGGTATTTCTGCCCGCTAATTTCTATTTTCCATGACTGTCGATACGTCTATCCGGTCTTCTGCTAAGCCCACCTACCGGAAAACGACCTTTCTTTTCACGAGGGGATTGGCGTTGATCTATTTTGCTGCCTTTCTGTCACTCCTTCCTCAAATTTCAGGATTGATCGGCGAACATGGAATTTCGCCGGCGGGTATCTATCTGAGTCAGGTCTTTGAGGCGGTGGGGGCTAAAGGGTTTTGGAGGGTTCCAACACTGGCGTGGATCCGGCCAGACGCTTTTTTCCTGCAAGGGCTTTGCGGCGCGGGTGTGTTTTTCTCGCTATTGCTTTTTATTGGATTTTTTCCGAGACTGATGCTGGTGGCTCTCTGGATACTCTACCTGTCGCTGGTCCATGTAGGTCAAGAATTTCTGAGCTTTCAATGGGATATCCTGCTGCTGGAAGCCGGATTCCTGGCCTGCTGGACAGCCCCATGGGTCGCGTGGGATAAAGCACCAGGCGACTCAGAACCCTCGTTTTGGGTGCGGGCTCTTTTTCGGTGGCTATGGTTTCGTTTGATATTCAGCTCGGGCGCGGTAAAGCTTTTAAGCGGAGATCTTGTTTGGCGAAACCTGCGCGCTTTGACCTTTCACTATGAGACCACGCCTATTCCGGTGTGGACAGGTTGGTATCTTCATCATCTGCCGTTTTGGTTTCACCAGATTTCCACCATCCTCATGTTTGTCATTGAACTGGGACTCCCCCTGTTGATAGGGACCCACCGGCGAGGGCGGTTGATTTGCTTTTGGGGACAGATCTTTTTTCAGATTCTTTTGATTCTCACCGGCAACTATGCCTTTTTTAACTATCTGACAATTGTGCTTAGCCTGTGGCTTCTGGATGATACGTGGATTGAGAAGTTCTGCCGTCCGCAGATGCGAGTGATGGAACAGGAGTCCCGTCGGCTGCAGCCGGATAGGCGGGAGTGGGCAATCCAGGTGCGTCGAGCCCTGCGCGGGTTGGTGCTGGGCAGCCTTTCATTATTTAGTGTTGTGACTTTCTCCGATTCTCTCAAGCTGCGGGTGCCCTGGCCGGGGCCGCTCAGGCAAGCGATTCGTTTGTTTAGTCCTTTTTATCTTGTCAATCATTACGGACTTTTTGCGGTCATGACCACACGGAGGGCCGAGGTCATTTTGGAAGGGTCACGAGACGGTGAACATTGGCTGGAATATGAGTTCTATTGGAAACCCGGCGCCTTGGATCATAAGCCCGCTTTTGTGGCTCCGCATCAGCCCCGCTTAGATTGGGAAATGTGGTTTGCGGCCCTAGGCTCAGTGAAGCAAAATCTGTGGGTGGTCAATCTGATGCGGCAGCTTTTATGGAACCAACAACCGGTGTTAGCGCTTTTGAAAAAGAACCCCTTTGCTCAAGAGCCGCCCCAGTATATTCGGGCCATGCTTTATGACTATCATTTTACGGACGAGGCGACCTTAAAACGCAGCGGACAGTGGTGGCGGCGAACTTTGCTTGCTTCCTACACACCGATTTTAGTTCGCCGCGGGCAGATGACCTACTGGACGCAGTAAGGCTCGGCAAAACAATCACATAGGCATTTGCAGAGCCTAATTCCACGCGCCACCTCTGCGGCAGATTCCCAATAAACAGAAGGAATCAGACGATTTCTTGACTCAAGTGCCCCCAGTGATAGAATAACGACATTTTCCACGCACCTTTCCTTCAAGTAACGATCTCAATGATCATCGTGACACCTTAAAACGAATCACGTTTTTATTTCCAGGAATTTTCACATGACCTCAAAAAATTATTACGAAGTGCTGGGGGTTTCTGAATCAGCCACAGGGGACGAAATTAAAAAAAACTACCGTAAATTAGCCATTCGCTATCACCCTGACAAAAATCCTGGCAGTAAGAAAAAGGAATCGGAAGCTCGATTCAAAGAGATTTCAGAGGCCTATTTTGTGCTCAGCGATCCAAAACGCCGGACCCAATATGACGAAACGCGGCGTTATGGAGGCGGCGGTGCCCAAAATTTTGCGGGTGCTCAGGGGTTTGATTTCAGCGAGTTTATCAACACGTTCCAACAGGGCGGCCGGCGTTCTCAATCGAGCGGTGGCAATAGCGGGCGTTACTCGGGTTTTGAAGACATTTTTGGAGATCTGTTTGGGGCCGGCGGCGGGGGTGGGCATCAAGAAACCTCTCACGAACGATCCAGGGCGGGTCGCGCAACAGTACGGCCGGAGGCGGCTCGTCCTGCGGCCGATATCCGTGTTCATTTAAAGATCAATCGCGAAAAAGCCGAAAAAGGGGGAGACGTCACTTTCCGCTCGCCTGATGAGAAGACGATTACGGTGCATATCCCACCTAAAACACGTGAGGGGCAAACCTTACGGCTTGTTCGTCAGGGAAGAATTTGCGCTGCGTGCAACCACGAAGGCGACATTCTTTTGTTCGTTAAACTTTTACCCGAGGCGCATTCATGAAAAAAACAATAGAGAGAACTTCCCGGTATAAAACTTCGAGTCCAAGAATTAATCAGCTCATTGAAGAACTTGTGGGGCCGGCTTCGGAATCGACCGTCGATTCTTATTTGCGTGAAATGATTACGACGGTGCTTAAATTGCGCGAAGACGAGGTCGAATTGGGTGATCTTAAACTCATTAACACGACACTGAAAGAACTGCGGTACTCGTTTAATGTGTTTGAGCCCTATCGGCATATTCGCAAGGTGGCCATTTTTGGGTCCGCAAGAACCCCCAAAAAAGATCCTTCTTATAGGCAGGCCCGTGACTTTGCTCGTGAGATTGTCAAGAAAGGCTGGATGGTCATCACAGGGGCCTCTTCCGGCATTATGAATGCAGGGAATGAGGGGGCGGGCCGCGAAAATAGTTTCGGAGTCAATATTCGACTTCCGTTTGAACAAGACGCCAATACGGTGATTCGCGGGGATCGCAAGCTTATCAACTACAAATATTTTTTCACGCGCAAATTGGTTTTTGTGAGGGAGTCGGATGCAACGGTTCTCTGTCCTGGTGGTTTTGGGACGCATGATGAAGGTTTTGAAACGCTGACGCTTGTGCAGACAGGCAAGGCGAATCCGCGTCCGATTATTTGTCTGGATCCCTCAGGCAGCCATTACTGGGAGGGCTGGCGTCAATTTGTTGAGCAAGAGTTAGGGCGCGGCAAAATGATAGACCCGGACGATATTGATCTGGTGGACTTTACGCACGATGCAGCTGAGGCGGCGCGTATCATTGAACAGTTTTATCGACACTATCATTCCATGCGCTTCATCCGCGAAAAAATAGTGTTGAGAATCAAACAGCCGATTAGTCGAAAGTTACTGATGGCGCTCAATCGCGAATTTAAAGATTTGCTTGCCGAGGGCAGTATTTGTCAGCAGAAAGGTCCTTTTGAAGAGGAGCATAATGAGCCTCACACCTTACACCTCGCGCGGCTTTTTTTTCACTTCAACCGCCGCCACCTTGTGCGTCTCAAAAAGATGATTGAGCGCATTAATTTAGAAGCTTAAATTTTACTCAAGGGCGATTAGCTCAGCTGGTTAGAGCATCTGCTTTACACGCAGGGGGTCAGAGGTTCGAATCCTCTATCGCCCAAACGAAAAAGGATTCGAAGGGAGCACCGGTTATTGACGTGACAGACGTCACGTCAATGGTGCGGGCGGCGATCGAGCGAAGCGCGACGCCGAATCCTCTATCGCCCAAACGAAAAAGGATTCGAAGGGAGCACCGGTTATTGACGTGACAGACGTCACGTCAATG
>CAYMUZ010000137.1:0-4592 GCA_964393875.1 uncultured bacterium
ACATTTCATCTTGTCACCCAGGAACCTCCGACAATGGGCACCATGATGAAAATGCTTCAGGAAGATTACCCTGAGATTCCCCTAGTGACGCTCGTGGATCCGGAGCAGTTTTCGCGTGAAGACCTGGCCCCGGCCGAACAATTTATTTACGATATGCTCGCGCCGTACTTGGGTTATTTAAACGGCGGACTGACCTTTGACACTGCCAATACCGAAGCCGCTCTCGCGGACACGGGTCTTCCTTTCCCCACGACGGGCCGTGAGTTTTTACACACGCTTTTGCGTTATGCCGTCGGACAGGGGTACCTGGTTCTCTCTCGCTCTGAGAGCTAGCCTCTCCAGCGGGTTTTGGAGTTTAGGAGAGATCCGCGCAGGGCATCGAGGAGAATTCCGAAAAGGATCGTTGCGGCAAAAGGATGCAGCCAAGCTGAAATGGCGGGTGCCTTGACAAATTTTGCTGTCTCACGGGTGAGCAAAAAAATAAATGACAGAACGATTACCGCAAACAGGGTGCCGGGGCGATCCAGGGTGCCGCCGGCTAAAGCGGTAAGAAATACAATCCAGGGCAAGATCGAAAACAAAAACACCCCGGCGGCTGCCACGGCCAGACGTTGCGGTGAAGAGTCAAAGGCGTGGCGATAAATCCGGCGCCAGCCTCGCCAGATTTCCGCAAACCCGGAATACATTCGCGTGCCGTAGAGATTCATGCCAAAGGCTGTCATGGCACGCAGTCCTGCCTTTTTAACTTTCCTCATCAACGCAAAATCTTCAAGAAATTCAGCCGCAACCGCCGCGTGCCCCCCGAGGCTTTCATAGACGTCCCGACGGATTAAAAGAAATTGTCCGTTGGCAAAGACCATGGATTCCTTGAGCCGATTGACTCGCGCCAGAGGAAACCATAGCCCTAGCAATCCCATGGCGATGGGTTGAATGATCTCTTCGGCGGGGGACTCCATAATCGCGCGTGGCAGTAGTGAAAGAAATACAAGCCCCTGACTTTCCGCGAAGTGCACGGCCTGTGCCACACTTTTCGATTCATGCACGGTGTCGGCATCTGTAAAAAGCAGACACTTGCCGCCGGCAAACCGTGAGACCTGTGCCAGTGCATTATTTTTGCCTGTCCAGCCGGCCGTGGGAGCTTCGGTCATTTCAAGGGTGCGGCGTTTCCCTGCCGCCGGGGATGAAATTTCCTTAAAGCCAAGCTCTGTAATTTTGTGCTGTGTGCCATCGCCGGAGCGGTCGTTGACGACAATGATTTCATGAAGCGTGTTTTCCTGCAAAATCAGCGATTCAAGGCAGCGTGAGATGTTTTTTTCTTCATTACGTGCGGGGATGATCACGGAAACCGAGGCAATGGGAGCCGTACTACCGGTCGTTAAATTGGGGACTTCGCGGCGTGTCTCCAGAAGCAGACACAATCGGCGCAGCCACTCGCCGCCCATCCATCCGAAATAGATCCACAGCATGGTTTTCATGGGCGCATCATACGCCGCCCAGTTTCATGCAGGCAAGAAGGGATAATATGGTCAAGGAAACAGCGGTAGGCATAGCAGGCGGCGATTGAAAGAGCGTGGAAGTCTATGTTATAGTACGCCCTTCTTGGTCGGGAAACTGGCACCAGGGGCCCGTGGAACTTTGCCAGTGTGACGGCGCTATCGTCTAGCCTGATCTAGGACGCTGCCCTCTCAAGGCAGAAACACGGGTTTAAATCCCGTTAGCGCTACCATAAAACGAACGGAGTTTTAAAGCGTATGATTTTGCGATATACCCGTCCCGAAATGGGCAGTATTTGGACCGAGCAGAATAAAGTCCAAAAATGGCTGAATGTCGAACTTGCGGCATTGGAGGGGCTCGCACGTTTCGGTTTTATTCCCAAAGCGATTCCCGCGCAGGTGCGCAAAAAAGCCGCCTTTGATCTCAAGCGTATTGACGAAATCGAAAAAGTGGTCAATCACGACGTGATTGCCTTTCTCACCAATCTTGCCGAAAATGTGGGGCCTGCCGGCCGCTATGTTCACTTTGGCCTGACCTCTTCCGATATTCTGGATACTGCGCTTGCCCTGCAACTGGTGGAAGCGACTGATTTAATTTTAAAAGAAGTCCGGTCGCTCAAACAGGCTCTAAAGGTTCAGGCTCGCCGCCACAAAAAAACATTGATGGTGGGGCGCAGCCACGGTATTCATGCCGAGCCCACGACCTTTGGTTTAAAGATGGCTCTTTTTTACGAAGAAATGCGGCGTTGTGAGAGGCGGCTTGTGACTGCGCGTGAAAATGTGGCCTATGGAAAGATTTCCGGCGCCGTCGGAACGTTTGCCAACGTCGACCCCAAGGTGGAAGCGGATGTCTGCCGCCGTTTAGGCCTCAAAGCCGATCCGATTTCAACGCAGGTGGTGCAGCGCGACCGTCATGCGGAATTGATGACGGCGATTGCTATCTTGGGCGGATGTCTTGAGCAGTTGGCCACTGAGATTCGCAGCCTGCAAAAAACAGAGACCCGTGAAGTGGAGGAGTTTTTCGGGGAGGGGCAGAAGGGCTCTTCCGCCATGCCGCACAAACGCAACCCGATCACGTGCGAACGCGTGGCTGGTTTAGCGCGTCTGCTTCGCGCAAATGCGCATGCGGCTCTTGAGAATATTGCGCTTTGGCACGAGCGGGATATCACGCACTCTTCTGTCGAACGCATTATTTTTCCGGACAGCACCATTCTTGTCCATTACATGCTGGTGATGATGCATCGTGTGATTGAAAATCTGCTTGTTTATCCGGAAAAGATGCGCCAGAATCTTGAGATCACACGGGGGATGGTTTTTTCACAAGGATTGCTGCTGAAATTGGTGGAAAAAGGAAAAACACGAGAAGATGCCTATGCGCTGGTTCAGCGGGCGGCGATGAAGGTCTGGGGAGCTCCTCAGTTGACCCTTTGCGAGGTTGTTTTGCACGATGTTGAAATGGTGAAAGCGCTTGGAAAACAGGCGATTGAGCAGGTTTTTGATTACAATTACCACGTCAAGCACGTGGGGACACTTTTTAAGCGGGTTGGCATTTAAGCGAAGGAGCGCCGCCATGATGGCAGAAAAAAACTTATCGGTTCCTGTGACGGAGACAAATCTTCCGCTTCCGTTGATGGGGCGCGGGAAGGTCCGTGATATTTATGCGGTCGGGGACGACAAGCTTTTGATTGTGACAACGGATCGGCTCAGTGCCTTCGATGTCGTTTTGCCCAACCCGATTCCTCAGAAGGGGCGTGTCCTTACCCAAATTTCTGTTTTTTGGTTTGATTTTTTTAAAGATCAGGTGGCCCACCATTTGATTACCGCCGATGTGCGCTCCATGGGGTTTGATCAGAAATTTCTTGATCAGTTTTATTCCGTGCTGGAGGGGCGGTCCATGTTGGTTAAACGCTGCAAACCGCTGTCTGTAGAATGTGTGGTGCGCGGCTATCTTGCCGGCTCGGGCTGGAATGATTACAAGGCCACGCAGTCGGTTTGCGGGCATAAACTGCAGGCCGGTTTGAAACAGTGCGAACAACTACCCGAACCGATTTTTACTCCGGCGACAAAAGAAGCGTCTGGCCATGACATCAACATTGATTTTGAACAAACTGTTCAACGAGAAGGGCGAGAGACAGCGGAAACCGCGCGGCGCTTTTCGCTTGAAATCTATCAGAGGGGAACGGCCTTTGCCAGAACACGCGGTATTTTGATCGCAGACACTAAGTTTGAATTCGGTCTACTGGACGGAAAAGTCATTTTGATTGATGAGGCGCTAACGCCGGATAGTTCTCGGTTCTGGCCGTTGGCTGGTTATGAGGCAGGCCATGATCAGCCCAGCTACGATAAACAAATTGTTCGCAACCATTTGCTCGCAATTCGCTGGAATAAGCAGCCGCCGGCACCGTCCCTGCCGGTGGACGTTGTGGAACAAACGAGCCGGGCGTATCAGGATGTGTTTGAACGCTTGACCGGCCGAAAACTTTTTTAAACGCAACCCGGGGTATCGAAACCCGGAAGGATTCCTGGGGTCCTGTTCCCACGCACTCGAGGTTCTATGAATTACAAAGCGACTGTTAACGTGATGCTGAAAAAATCGGTGCTTGATCCGCAAGGAAAAACAGTTTTGCATGCGCTCGAGACGTTGGGCTTTAACCAAACCAAAGATGTGCGTGTCGGAAAGTATTTCGAAGTCACCCTGGATGCGGCAGGGGAAAAGGATGCGGAGGCAGATGTGCGTACGATGTGCGACCGTCTTTTAATCAATCCTGTGATTGAAGATTATTCGTTTAAACTTGAAAAACTTTAAAGGATTCTCGCGCTGATGAAGGCGGTTGTTGTTGTTTTTCCGGGTTCCAACTGCGACACCGATTGTTTTAGCGTCATGAAAGACGTGATGAAAATCTCGGTTGAGTTTGTATGGCACAAAGAGGGCCGTCTTCCGGTTTGTGACCTTGTAGTGCTGCCCGGCGGTTTTTCTTACGGAGATTATTTGCGCACAGGTGCCATCGCGCGATTTTCGCCGGTCATGCGGTCGGTACGGCAGCACGCTGATGCGGGCCGTCTTGTTTTTGGCATCTGTAACGGATTTCAGATTTTGCT
>CAYMUZ010000138.1:0-2722 GCA_964393875.1 uncultured bacterium
CTGGCCGGTTTTGAAGTGCCCCTGGCTGGCTGGTTTTGAAGTGACCCGTGACAGGTCAAACACGACATTACTACTTTGGTATTACAATAAACGATGCGCGGAGATTCATTATTCACCCCCCGCTGCTTCTGCTGCTTCTTGTGATTTATGACTCATTGCGTATATAATACCCCCCTCATGCCAAAAACACTTTTTGAGAAAGTCTGGGATCGTCATGTCGTCACCACTCTGCCCGATGGGACGACACTGCTCTACATCGACCGGCATCTGATTCACGAGGTCACAAGCCCGCAGGCCTTCGAAGGCTTGCGTTTGGCGGGGCGTAAAGTCAGGCGTCCGGATCTCACCTTCGCCACCATGGACCACAACATCCCCACCGATGATAGGACGCAGATTAAGGATGCCATTTCCAAGGCGCAGGTGGACACGCTCTCAAAAAATTGCAAGGAATTTGGAGTGCGCCTTTTTGATTTGGATAGTCCCGAGCAAGGCATCGTGCACATCATCGGCCCCGAGCTTGGGCTCACACTTCCCGGCATGACCATTGTCTGCGGCGATTCGCACACATCCACGCACGGCGCCTTTGGAACATTTGCTTTGGGTATCGGGACATCTGAAGTTGAGCATGTGCTGGCCACGCAGTGTCTTCCTCAACAAAAACCAAAGACCTTTAAGGTAGAATTCACCGGCCTTCCCCTTTCGCCTGTCGGCGCAAAAGATCTGATCTTAAAACTAATCGGCTTGATTGGCACAGCCGGCGGAACCGGTTATGTTCTGGAGTATTGCGGCCAGGCTATTCGCTCACTCTCAATGGAAGCCCGCATGACGATGTGCAACATGAGCATCGAAGCCGGTGCGCGCGCGGGCATGATCGCGCCGGATGAGGTGACTTTTAATTATCTCTCGAAGTCCGGGCGGCCCTATGCCCCAAAAGGAAAAGCCTTGGAAGATTCCATTCGGGATTGGCGCACGCTGCCAAGTGACGCCGGCGCCGTTTATGATCGAGAGCTTGTCATCGACGCCTCAAAGGTAGCGCCTCAAGTCACCTGGGGAACCAGTCCCGGTATGGTCTGCGACGTCACAGCCCGCGTGCCCGAGCCAGACCAGGTGCCGGGTCTTTCACGGGGTGATGTGGAAAAAGCGCTTGAGTACATGGGACTCAAACCCGGGACGCTGATCACGGATATAAGAATTGATACCGTTTTTATTGGCAGCTGCACAAACTCGCGCATCGAAGATTTACGCGCGGCAGCGGCTGTGATGAAAGGAAAAAAAGTCGACAAAGACGTTCGAGTCCTTGTGGTGCCTGGCTCTCAGCAGGTTTTAAAGCAGGCCAACGCTGAAGGGCTGGATCAAATCTTTAAACAAGCCGGCGCCGACTGGCGGCAGTCCGGATGCAGCATGTGCCTTGCGATGAATCCGGATCAGCTCGCACCGCAAGAGCGCTGTGCCTCAACTTCCAATCGAAATTTTGAAGGCCGTCAGGGCAAGGGTGGCCGCACACATCTGGTAAGCCCCGAAATGGCGGCAGCGGCGGCTGTCGCGGGACATTTTGTGGATATTCGCCGCGGAGAGGGAAAATAAAATGACACCTTTTAAATCACACCGCGGCATTCTCGTTCCGCTTGACCGCGCGAACGTGGACACCGACCAGATCATCGCCAAACAATTTTTAAAATCCATCGCCAGGACCGGCTTTGGACCGCAGCTTTTTTATGACTGGCGATATTTAGCCGATGGCAAGTCAGACGCCAGCTTCCCTCTCAACGCGCCCAGGTATCAGGGGGCGTCCATTCTCGTCACGCGAAACAACTTTGGATGCGGCTCAAGCCGCGAACACGCCGTCTGGGCAATCGAGCAATACGGCTTCCGCGTCATCATTGCGCCTTGGGTAATGAGAAATAATCAGCGCGTGCCGGCCTTTGCTGATATTTTTAGAAACAACTGCGGGAAGAACGGGCTTTTAACAGTGGAACTGAATGAGGCGGAAGTAGAAAAAATATTCCAAGCCATCCAAGACCACAGCGGACTCGAAGCAACGATTAACCTTGAAGCCCAACTGATCACCTTGCACCTGAACAACCAAATTCGCTTCCCATTTGAAATGCAAGCGGCTACGATTCAACGGCTATTGAATGGGCTCGACGACATCAATCTGACTCTTCAAAATGAGTCATCTATTCTCAAATTCGAGAACGCAAAAATCCAAAAACCCTAGATCTGCATTCCGACAGGTCCCCTTTCGGGGTGGCTTAAATCAATGCCAAATTATCTTTCCTGTCTTAAAATTTCAGCCAATTAATAAGCGTTTACTTTTTTCGCTGTTGCTCCAGCTGCGCCTGCAACCGCGGCCATCGCTCCGGGTCTCTTGGCAAGCGTACTTAGCGCGCCACTTTTACCCATCTTCGTTATTCTGGAAAGCGTTGCGGGATTCAGCTTCGAAACTGCTCTAATCGTGTTCGGGTCGAGCTTCGAGGCCGTCTTGATCGCCGCGCTGCTCATTCCCGCAATGCCGGCTAACGCCGTTTTTTTTGGTGCTGGCTCAGGCGCTGCCATCACCACTGGTGCTGCGATGCCGCTCACAAACGCAAACAGCGCAAAAAACAGGGCTGTTTTTGCTATTTGATTGTTCTTCATTTTGTTCTCCTTTTTATGTTAAATAACCTTTCCATCCCTGCTCACTGACATAGGCTATCCCTTGCCGGCCATTTAATTTCTCTAC
>CAYMUZ010000139.1:0-10844 GCA_964393875.1 uncultured bacterium
GAAGGCCGCGTGATTCTCGGCGGAGACGCTGAGGCTGTTTATTTGGGCGAATCAGCGCCGGCGGACAAAGAGCTCCCATGACCGAAGAATCGTGTGTGAGCGGATGAAAGTGGCGGGGTTTAAAAGACCGGAGGCGAACATCATGCATTTGCTCGAAATGAAGCAGATTCGCAAAGCGTACAAGGGCCGTACGGTGGTGGACGGTGTAAGTCTGCATATTTCTCGAGGGGAAATAGTTGGGCTGCTGGGTCCCAACGGCGCTGGGAAAACTACGACCTTTTATATGACCGTCGGTGTCATTAGGCCGGATGCCGGGCAAATTTTTTTTCGCGGAGAAGACGTGACCGCTCTTCCGATGTATCAGCGTGCCCGGCTGGGTATGGGGTACCTTTCGCAAGAACCGTCGATTTTTCGCAAGCTCACAGTCGAAGAAAATATTTTGGCGGTTCTTGAGACACTGGATATTCCTCAGGCGGAGCGTCAGCGCCGCCTGAAACATTTACTAAACGAACTCGACATTGCCTACCTTGCAAAAAATAAAGCCTATACCCTTTCGGGCGGTGAGAGACGCCGTCTTGAGATTACTCGCGCACTTGTGACTAACCCGTCGCTTATTTTACTGGATGAACCCTTCAGCGGAGTGGATCCGATCGCTGTATTTGAAGTGCAGAAAATTCTTCAAAAGTTGAAGGCTCAGGGGCTGAGTATTTTGCTGACCGATCACAGCGTGCGCGAGACGCTGGCAATTACGGATCGGTCCTATCTTGTCTGTGATGGGAAAATCGAAGTTTCTGGGACGTCTCAGTTTTTGGCTTCTGATCCAACCGCACGGGCACTTTATCTCGGAGAGAAGTTTACTTTGAAATAACAACTCGAATTTTGCATTTTTTTTGAGCCCTCTCCCAGGAGAGGCGAGGGAAAAGTGTAAAACTCGAGATAACAATCAATCTGTGAATGGGGCACACCCATTTTTTGAAGGAGGGTTCGAGCGATGGATATACGGTTTTCGGGAAAGAAAATGGCAGTTACCGAGGGGATTCAGTCGCATTTCCGTGAGAAGCTGGCGCGGCTTGATAAATATGCGCCCCGGATTGTGGAATCGCATGTCGTTTTAAAAAAGGAAAAGCATGGTTTTGAGGCGGAAATCACGGTGCTCAGTAAACACTTTCAGGCCTGCGGAAAAGGCGCAAATAAAGAGAACGTGTATACCGCCATTGACCAGGCCTGTACCCGCGTGGAGAAACAGCTAAAACGGCATCGCGAAAAGGAGAAGGCTCATTACAAGGGACACGGAGAAGAAGAGAAAGTTCCGAAGCTGCGAGCCATTGCGACATTGCAACGCGACAGCGAAATTGTGGAGACAAAGCCAATGATCATTCCCTCAGATGAATTTGAAAGGAAACCTATGTCGGCGGAAGAGGCCAGTATGCAGTTGTGTCTTTCGAGTAAACCGTTTTTTATTTTTTGGAATGCAGGAACAAAACAGGTCAATGTTCTCTACAAATTAAGTGATGGAAACCACGGGCTGGTCGAACCCAGGGTTTTTAAATAAAGCTTTTTGACCGGGTGTTAAGGAGGAAAATGCAAATGAAGATCACGGAGTTTCTTGATCATCGTGGGGTGAAGCTGGATTTGCAGGCAACGGAAAAGGAGGATGTTCTCAAAGAACTGGTAGATGTTCTTGCAGAAGTAAAAGACATCGGAGACAAAAAAACAATTTTGAAAGCTCTCATTGAGCGTGAGAGCCTTGGTTCGACCGGGATTGGGCAGGGGATTGCGATTCCGCACGGCAAAACGGATAAGCTCAAAGAAATTACCGCAGTGCTTGGCATCAGCCGGAAGGGAGTCAATTTTGAAGCCCTTGATGGGGAAGTGGTGTACCTGTTTTTTTTACTGGTGGCCCCCAAGGATAACCCGGGGCCGCATCTGAAAGCGCTGGCTCAGATTTCGCGGTTACTGCGTGACTCGTTTTTTTGTGATTCGCTCAAACACTGCAAGACTGCTGACGAAGTCTTTGAACTGATCTGCAAAGAAGAAGAAAAAAATCATTAAGGGATAATCGCAGTCGAATGACGGGGTTTACACCACCATGAGTTTTCTAAAGTGGTTCTATCCGGGGCTTGGAATCAAACGCTGGATATTCCTCTGCATCGCAGGGTTGGGGATGATCGTTCTTGTGGCGTTGCTCGCCGTAAAAGCGATTGCAAAAAGCAGCATCATGAAAGCTTCTCTGCTGACAGCGGTTTTGATTTTTGGCATCTTTCTTGTGTATATGGCATTCAAAAACATGGTGCGCATTTTTGTACGAGCTTTGATGCCGCTGGATCAACGGGCGCCGTTGGTCGATTTGGTTCAGCAGAAGCGGCAGAGCGATTTTTTATCGCGTGGGCCGCGGGTGGTGGCGGTGGGGGGCGGTACGGGATTGAGTACCCTGCTTTCCGGAATCAAACTTTTTACAAGTAACATTACTGCGATTGTGACCGTGACGGATACCGGCGGCAGTTCGGGGCGGTTGCGCGATGAAATGGACATGCTGCCTCCCGGCGATATCCGCAACTGTCTAGTGGCGTTGGCGGATGCGGAGCCGTTGATCCGTGATTTGTTCCAGTACCGGTTTGAAGTGGGGGAGGGATTAAAGGGGCACAGCTTCGGCAACCTTTTCATCACGGCGCTTTCAAAAGTCACGGGTGATTTTGAAAAGGCCATTGCGGAGTCCAGCAAGGTGCTTGCAATTCGCGGCCGTGTGATCCCATCGACCCTCGAAAAAGTAACACTCGTCGGTGAATTTACGGATGGATCACAGCGTGAAGGAGAAACCAATATTACGGGTGCCGGGAAAACGCTGCGCAATATTCGGCTGAAGCCGGATAATTGCCGGGCACACCCGGAAGCGCTTGATGCGATTGATAACGCCGATTTGATTATTCTCGGTCCGGGCAGTCTCTATACCAGTGTATTGCCAAATTTGCTTATTTCCGATATTTGCCAAGCGTTGGTGCGTTCAGACGCGTACAAAATTTATATTCAAAACGTGATGACTCAACCCGGAGAAACTGACGGCATGAGTGCCTGGGATCATGTGCGTATGCTCTTGGAGCACACCGATCCGCGCATTTTGAACGCCTGTTTTGTGAATGCGTCTCCGATTCCTGATGAAATGATTGCAAAATACCGTGAAAAGGGTGCGTTGCCCGTGGAGCTCGATCTCGATTTGATTCGCTCAAAAGGCTACGAGATTTGTCAGGGTGAAATGCTGCATGCGGATGGTCAGATTCGGCACGATCCGGCCATGCTTGCACAGCTTCTTTTTGATCACTATTTTAAAATTTCAAAAAGCGTACAGGTTTAATCGTGTATGACCGATGAATCGACTGGGCAAATACCCCGGTTTGAGAAAAAATTGACGATACGCAATAAACTGGGTCTGCATGCCCGGCCAGCGGCGCTTTTTGTGCAGACGGCGAATCAGTTTGACGCGGACATTCAAGTGACCAAAGACGGTGAAAGCATCAACGGAAAGTCCATCATGGGAATTATGACGCTGGCCGCAGGCTGCGGAACAGAAATTACAGTGATTGCGCAGGGGACGGATAGTCAGGATGCCGTTTTAGCGTTGCAGCGTCTTGTCCTTTCCAATTTTGGAGAAGATGAATGAATAAATCGGCTGCGATGAAAGAGCTGCGAGGTATTGCCGTTTCTCCGGGAGTCACCATGGGGACTGCTCTTGTCTTCCACCGGGATGAGCCTTTCAACGCACCTGCCCAGAAAGTGAAAAAAAAAGATGTCCCGTTTGAAATCGCCCGCTTTGAAGATGCGATTACGCGCACCCGTGCCGAAATTCTTGGCATTCGGAAAAAACTTTCCGGACAGATCGGGGCCGAACACTCTGAGATCTTTAACGCCCATCTTTTGATTCTCGAAGATCGAACACTCATCGAAGATGTGATTGCCTACATTAAGACAAATCTAGTGGTGGCCGAGCATGCTTTCTCCGTGGTTGTCCAGAAATACTTCCAGGCATTTTCTCAAATTGATGATGAGTATTTGCGTGAGCGCGTGGCCGATATCAAGGATGTCTCCCGCCGGCTTCTGCATAATCTGCGCGGAGAAAGAGTCAATCCGCTGGAGCATATCGATGAGAAAATTATTTTGATTGCACACGATTTATCTCCGTCAGACACGGCGTCTATGGAGAAAGGGAAAGTGCTTGCCTTTGTAACAGAGATCGGCGGGCCTACTTCGCATACCGCTATTTTGGGCCGGTCGCTCGAAATCCCTGCGATTGTCGGCATGGATCGTGTGACAGAGGAGGTTCAGAATGGCGACCCGCTCATCGTGGATGGGACGCATGGTATTTTGATTATTCATCCTGACAAAAAAACGACGGAAGAGTATGCTAAACATGAAATCCGCTTTCTAGAACTCACCGGAGAGCTCGACAAACTGCGGGATCTACCCGCCCAAACTACGGACGGGCATCACGTGGTGGTGGCCTCCAATATTGAGTTTAATGATGAAATTCCCTCAGTCCTTTCGCACGGCGCCGAAGGCATTGGACTTTACCGGACCGAATATTTATTCATGAATCGCAAGGATCTTCCCAGTGAAGATGAGCAATACCATGCCTACCGGCAAGCGGCTGAAAAAGTGGCGCCGAACTCGGTCATTATTCGAACGCTCGATCTTGGCGGCGATAAGTTTATTTCATCGCTGAATGTGCCGCATGAAATGAATCCGTTTTTGGGGTGGCGGGCGATTCGCTTTTGCCTGACGCGAATCGATGTTTTTAAAACGCAGTTGAGAGCCGTCCTGAGAGCCAGTGCTCACGGCAGGCTTAAATTAATGTATCCGATGATTTCCAATGTCCAGGAGTTCCGTCAGGCGAATCAAATTCTGGAAAATTGCCGTAAAGAACTGCGGCGTGAAAAAAAGAAATTTGATGATTGCATGGAGGTCGGAGCCATGATCGAGATTCCTTCTGCGGCAGTCATCAGTGATATTCTGGCGGTGGAGGCCGACTTTTTTTCAATCGGCAGTAACGATTTGATTCAATACTCGCTTGCAGTCGATCGTGTGAATGAAAAAATAGCCTATTTGTATGAGCCCACCCATCCGGCCATTTTGCGGCTGATCCGGCAGATCATCGAAAACGGGCACCGATACAGACGTTGGGTGGGGTGTTGCGGCGAAATGGCGTCGGATGTAGCGATTACCATCTTGCTGGTGGGGTTGGGGATTGATGAAGTGAGCATCAGCCCGTTTGTACTGCCGAAAGTGAAGAAGGCTATCCGCTCTGTCAGTTACAAGCAGGCTGCGGAAATTGCACGCCGTGCGCTTGAGTTTCAAACGGGGAAAGAAGTGCGAACCTATATTGATGAAGAATTACGAAATATCAACAAAGACTTGCTAGACGTTTAACGGGACGGAGTTTTTATGCCAAAAATTGCTAAGAATCATGAAGCGAATCGACGAATGGAAACCTGGTTGCGCAGCCTTCCTAACCAAATTACCGAAGCGCTTTCAGCCGGGCGGCAATTTGTAAGCCGGCATCGCTTTAAGTCGGTTCGAAAAGTCCTCTTTTATGGAATGGGTGGGTCTGCGATTGGCGGTGATGTTTTGCGTGTCGTCATGGGGGATCGATCTAAAATTCTTTTTAGTGTTTATCGGCAGGGGCGATGGTCCCAGTGGGTTGACTCAGAGACTCTGGTGGTGTTCTCAAGTTATTCGGGAAATACTTGGGAAATTCTAGATGTTTTTGCGAAGGCTGTAAAATCGAAGGCCAAACTTTTAGTGGTCACTTCGGGGGGGCAGCTTGCCCAAGCGGCGCAGGCCGCCGGGGTGCCCTGTTTGCGAATTCCTGATGGGATGCCCCCGCGCTGCGCATTGGGTTACCTGACATTTTCGTTAATGCCGGTGATGGAAAAAGTGGGGGGATTTAAGTTACCGGCTGGCGAAGTTGCGGAGTTGCTCACCCTTCTAAAGAGTTTGCCAGGAACCCTGCCGCGAAGACTTGCCGCACAGCTTAAAGACAGGATGATTCATCTTTATGCCGTTTCGGGATTCATGGAACCTGCGGCGGCTCGCTGGCGTGCCGAAATCGCCGAGAATGCCAAAATGATGGCTTCGCACCATCTGCTGCCAGAGATGTTCCACAATGAAATTGAGGGCTGGCGATATCCTGCGTGGGTGGTCAAACACTCTGCGGCGATTTTTCTGACAGATCAGGAAGATCCGGCCATTTTAAAAAATAAAATTCGAGCCTCTATTCGGTTGATCCGGAAGGCCGGAGCTCTTGCGCTGGAAGTGCCGTCTCGTGGGAAAACTCGTCTCGCCCGGTTATTCTCATTAATCGCTGCGGGTGATTGGACCAGCTATGAACTCGCGTTATGCCATGAGACAGATCCGGTTGCCATTCCGGCCATTTTGGCCATTAAAAAAGTGATGTAATTTTGCAAAGATTTCTTCAACTCAAGGAGATGTAACCATGATTGCGGTTCTATTATGCGCAGGCTACGCGACTCGGCTGTATCCACTGACAGAAAACATGCCCAAACCCCTTTTACCCGTGGCGGGCCGGCCCATGATTGAGCACATTCTTGAAAAACTTGTGTCGCTTTCGGATATTCGTCAGGTGTATGTGGTGACAAATCATAAATTCGCGGGCCATTTTTCGGCATGGGCCGGAGAAAAGAAATATCCATGGCCGCTGACCATTGTGGATGATCAGACCACGACGAATGAAAATAGACTTGGTGCAATCGGAGATCTTGCCTATGTTCTCGAGTCGCAAAAAACAAATAGGGCTGACGATATAGTGGTGTTGGCTGGAGACAATTTGTTTGATTCCGCCCTGAAAGAATTTGTCACCCGTGGATTGAAAAGCCGGCCCTCTGCGGGAATTGCGGTGTACGACGTTAAGGATCGTGAACTTGCGAAAAAATATGGGATTGTCCGCACGGACGAGACAGGCCGTGTCTTAGAATTTCTTGAAAAGCCTCAAGATCCTCCGGGGACGCTGGCTTCGTGCGGAGTTTATTGGCTTCCCCGCGAGACCCGGCCGCTTCTTGACAGATATTTGAGCGAGGGACATAATGCGGATCAACCCGGGCACTATATGCGCTGGCTGGCTCAGAATCACGGCTTGGTGGCTGTTCCGATCGAGGGATGTTGGTACGATATCGGGGATCTGAATTCTTACCGGAATGCGGACGAATTGTTCCGCGCTTCAAAATAAGCGAGAGTCGAAAGGAAACCTATGAAAAAAGAACGCCATTTCTTTACCTCCGAATCCGTCAGCGAAGGACATCCGGACAAGATTTGCGATCAGATTTCGGACGCGATTTTGGATGAATATCTTAAACAGGATCCACTCTCACGCGTGGCGTGCGAGACTCTCGTGACGACTGATAAAGTGGTCGTCGCCGGAGAAATCACTTCCAAGGGGCATGTGGACGTTGAAAAAGTTGTACGCCAGGTCATTACCGACATTGGCTACGACCGCGATGAACTCGGATTCAACGCCAGGACCTGCAAGATTGACAATGCTCTGCATGAACAATCGCGCGATATTGCCATGGGCGTCGATACAGGCGGTGCTGGCGATCAGGGCATGATGTTCGGCTTTGCGACAGATCAGACGACTGAATTGATGCCTCTTCCGATTACGCTGGCCCACAAGCTGGTGCATTATCTTGCCGACCTTCGCAAGAAAAAAGGAATCCCTTATCTGCGTCCGGATGCCAAGAGCCAGGTCACTGTGGAATATGACGAAAACGACTGTCCGGTGCGTATTGACGCCGTGGTGATCAGCACTCAGCATGACGGCCATGTTTCCCTTGAGACCATTAAAAAAGATGTCACGGCCCAGGTGATCCGGAAAGTTCTTCCGGCCGACCTTATCGATGATGCGACAAAAATTTTCATCAATCCAACCGGCCGGTTTGAAATCGGCGGACCGCACGGTGATACGGGGCTCACGGGCCGCAAGATCATCGTTGACACCTACGGTGGTTACGGCCGTCACGGTGGCGGTGCTTTCAGCGGTAAAGATCCCTCAAAAGTGGACCGTTCCGCAGCCTACTTTACTCGGTATGTGGCCAAGAATGTGGTGGCTGCCGGGCTGGCCAAGCGCTGCGAGGTCCAGGTCTCCTACGCCATTGGTGTGGCTGAACCGGTCTCCATTCGTGTGGATACCTTTGGCACTTCACAGGCCACCGAGGAAGAAATTGTGGCCGCGGTTCGTTCGACGTTTGATTTTACGCCGCGTGGGATCATTAAGGCCCTTGATTTGCTCCGCCCCATTTACCGGGCGACGGCTGCTTACGGTCATTTCGGTCGCAGCGAAGCCGAGTTTAGTTGGGAAAAAACAAATGCAGTCGAAGCGCTTAAAAAAAAAATAAATTTGAACACTAGAGCCGCTGTGGCGGCGTTTTGAAAAGGCGGGGGATATGACCGTGACAGTGTCCAAAAACGATTATAAGGTTGCCGACATCACACTGGCGGCGTGGGGCCGTAAAGAAATTGAGAATGCCGAAAAGGAAATGCCGGGGCTCATGACCTTGCGCGCTCGTCACGGCAAGGATAAACCGCTCAAAGGAGCGCGAATTGCTGGCTGTCTGCATATGACGATCGAAACCGCTGTTTTGATTGAAACGCTCACAGAGCTTGGCGCTGAGGTCCGGTGGTCTTCCTGTAATATTTTTTCTACGCAAGATCACGCGGCTGCAGCGATTGCCGCAACTGGTGTGCCTGTGTTCGCCTGGAAAGGTGAGAGCGAAGATGAATTTAATTGGTGCATTGAGCAGACCCTTGATTGGCCTGGCGGCAAAGGCCCGAACATGATTTTAGATGACGGAGGCGATCTCACGCGCATGATGCACGAAGACCGCCACAGCGTTCTGATGAAAGATGTGTTTGGACTGAGTGAAGAAACGACTACAGGCATTCACGCGCTCGACAAAATGGTCCTTGCGGGCAAACTCAAGTGTCCCGCCATCAACGTTAATGATTCGGTGACCAAGTCAAAATTTGATAACCTCTACGGTTGTCGTGAATCCTTGCTCGACGGCATCAAACGCGCGACCGACATTATGATCGCGGGTAAGGTGGCTGTCGTGGCCGGCTTCGGCGATGTGGGGAAGGGCTGTGCGCAGTCTCTCCACGGCATGGGCGCTCGCGTTATCGTTACGGAGATTGACCCTATTTGCGCTTTGCAAGCTGCGATGGCGGGTTATGAAGTGACCACGATGGATGACGCCGCGACTCAGGGCAACATTTTCGTGACCACGACCGGTGTTTGCGACATCATCACGGTTGAGCACATGAAACAGATGAAAGACATGGCCATTGTCTGTAACATTGGGCATTTCGACATTGAGATCGATGTTGCCGGCCTCAAAGCAGTTTCGGGAATTAAAAAGACCAACATCAAGCCGCAAGTGGATAAGTACACATTCACTGACGGACACTCGGTGCTTCTTTTAGCTGAAGGCCGGCTGGTGAACCTGGGTTGCGCCAACGGACATCCCTCGTTCGTCATGAGCAATTCTTTCACCAACCAGGTGATTGCTCAAATTGAATTGTTCAAAAATTCCGCCAAGTATGAAAATAAGGTTTACCGCCTTCCGAAAGAACTCGATGAAGAAGTGGCGCGTTTGCACCTTGCCAAGATCGGTGTAAAACTTGAAAAACTCACCCCGAAACAATCCCAATACCTCGGCGTTGCTGCCGAGGGTCCGTACAAGCCTGATCACTACCGGTACTAGATTCTGTTGACATTTGCGTCAACAGAATCTAGTGGTTTGGTGGTTTTTTCAAGCTGCTTTTTTGTCCGAGGTTTTTGTTTCGACGGAAAGTTTGAGGCCGATGGCACCTAGAAGATTTTTCAGCGTAGTGAGTTTTGGGTTACCCTTTTCAGAAAGCATTCGGTAGATATGCTCGCGGCTGACTCCGGTAAGCCGGGCGAATTTTGTCATGCCGTCGTGAGCTTCGGCGACGTCGCGCAGGGCCAATAAGAATACGTTCTTATCCTCATCTTCAAGTGCTGCATTCAGATAGCTCTCGGCCTTTTGCGGGTCTTCAAGCCGTTTGATTAAACCTGCCCGGTAGCGAGGTGTCCTATTTTCCTTCATGTTCACTGTTCCTTATAATTCGCCCAGTGGCGATAGGCGATTCGGATGTCCTTTCTCTGTGTTGATTTATCACCGCCACAGAGTAATAAAACAATTCTGGCACCGGCTTTTCCAAAGTAAATTCAGTAGCCTGGGCCAAAATAAATTTTCAGCTCAAAAACGCCTTGGCCGAGTGCCTCACTTGTTCCGAAATTTCCTAAACGCAGCCGAGCAAGCCGTGCGTCAATAACGGCTTGTGCTTTAAAATCACGAAGCAATTCAAACCAGTCGCGGAAGGGGATTGCTCCACTCTCGGCGGCATAGTAAATAAGCTCCCACTCGTGCTCTATCGATTCTTACCCGCCCGAATTGTAATCTACAGATCACAAAATGTCAACCCTTAGTTTATTATTATAACACATTAATTAATAACATAAAGATAATATCTTAAATTAAACAAACGTCGCCGAGTGCGAAATAGTGGCTGACGAAGACTTCAGAAACTAAGCAGGAAGGACACTGTGAACAATGCTCATAACCGGAGAGGGCAGGATGCCAAGAAGAATAGTTCCTGCCAAAAGGACGATGACGACGAAAGACAGAGCGATCGGCTTATCAATCGCCACCGCAGTGTCAGACGGAACTAGATACATGAGCCGGACGATTTTGAAATAGTAATAGGCTGCGATGGCGCTGTTGATGGCCGCTGCCAGAGCCAGTGTATAGAGATGGCTT
>CAYMUZ010000140.1:0-12870 GCA_964393875.1 uncultured bacterium
AAAGTCAGGAATGTCACGAATTAAATCTTTGAGCAGAATGGATGTTTTCATGGGCGGGCCCCTCTCTGAGGGCGTTTGAAATGGGGACGTCGATGTTTATGCTTCGACGTAATCGGTCAATTTTTCTTTCCCCGCACGGATGTGTTCTCGAATTTTCTTGATGGCCACATTTTCGATTTGGCGCACGCGCTCACGCGTAATCCAAAATTCCTACGCCACCTCCTCCAGTGTCTGAGGATCATCTTTGCCAAGACCAAAACGTTGAACAAGAATGCGACTCTCCCGCTCATCCAGTTGTTTTAAAAACTGCTGAATTCTCGAATTTTTGAGAACCTCTTCCATGATCGCTTCAGGGCTGTGGGACGCATCATCTGGTAAAATATCCACCAGTTCAGCCGTGCCATCGAGACTAATCGGGGCGTTGAGCGAACTTGGCCGGCCAGCAATTTTCTCGATCTCTTCAATCTTATGAACTGACACTTTCATCTTTTCGGCAATTTCTTTAGCGGTTGGCATGCGGCTGAGCTTTTGCATCAACCCATCGCGAACTTTTCGCCACTTCGAGATAATGTCATACATGTAAACGGGAACACGGATGGTTTTGCCCTGATTAGAAAGGGACCTCATAATGGATTGCTTGATCCACCACGAAGCGTAGGTAGAAAATCGGTATCCGCGGTCGGGGTTAAATTTTTCAACGGCCCGCATCAATCCGATGTTGCCCTCTTCCACCAAATCTGAAAAAGCCAAGCCCATATTGCTGTAGCGTTTGGCAATTGAAATCACCAGTCTCAGATTAGAGCGAATCATCTGGTGCCGCGCTTTTTCGGCGATCTCCTGATCGCGGCCATGAACCTTCTGGGCAAGTTCGATTTCCTGTTCCGGTGTCAGAAGCGGAATAGCCTCAATCTGAGTCAGATAGATCTTCATCGGAGTCCGGTCAAGCGTCTGCTCAGACTCGTTCTCGGCGGCAGCAGCCTCAGCACCTTCATCCACACTGCGTCTGTTTTTGCGGCGCTCCTGCGGCGCTTCTAAAACAGGCTCCTGCTTCAGAATCTGCTTAAGCTCTTCGTCCTTAACGACATCGATGTCTTCGAATTTTCTATTTCGATTTCGAGCCTTTGAAAGCTTTGCGGAAGAACCCCGCAAAGACGGCCCTGAGGATTTTTTTACGCTAGGCTTCGGCGGGCGAACGTCCAAGACCTTTTTGAGACGCGGGGTCTTTTTGCCAGACACGGGTCTTGGTTTTTTCGCGGAGGACGAGCTAGCGCGAAGATTTTTTTTCGCGGCAGTTTTAAGCGATTTTATTTTTGCCCCCATACTCCTGAGCATTCTATTTTGCGCCTGCGTTAAAGAAATAAATTCCAAAACACTAGGCCGAGTGGAGCGTGAATGACGACGACTACTTTTTCTTCCTCTTCTCGCGGCAAACCGCCTGAGCCGCGGCAAGACGCGCAATCGGCACACGGTACGGCGAACAGCTCACATAGTTCATTCCGACCCGATGGCAAAATTCCACCGAGGCGGGATCACCGCCATGTTCGCCGCAAATGCCAACTTTAAGGTTCGGCTTTGTTTTACGGCCTTTTTCCACTCCAAGTTGAATCAAATATCCAATCCCTTCTTGGTCAAGACTCGCAAACGGATCTTTTTCAAAGATTCCACGCTCAATGTATGTCCCTAAAAAGGACCCCGCATCATCCCGTGAAAATCCGAGCCCCATCTGGGTAAGGTCGTTTGTGCCAAATGAGAAAAACTGCGCCGATTCGGCAATTTTGTCAGCCGTCAGAGCTGCGCGCGGAATCTCAATCATGGTGCCGACAAGGTAAGGAACTTTCACCTTTTTCTCCGCAAACACCTGAGCCACCACGGCTTCAAGCTCGTCTTTCAAAATGTCGAGTTCCCGCTTCATGCCAACCAGCGGAATCATAATCTCAGGCTCGACTTTAAACCCCTGTTTCTTGACATTGCAAGCCGCTTCCATGATCGCTCGCACCTGCATCGCATAGATCTCAGGGTAGCTGATGCCAAGACGGCAGCCGCGGTGCCCGAGCATAGGGTTGAATTCATGCAGGCTGGAAACCTTGTGACGAATCACATCCAGCGAGACATTCATCACACCGGCCATTTCGCGCTGGCTTTTATCGTCATGCGGCAGAAACTCATGAAGCGGCGGATCCAGCAAACGCACCGTCACCGGCAAACCCTTCATCACTTTAAAAATACCTTCAAAATCACTACGCTGCATCGGCAAAAGTTTGTTGAGCGCATTCTTACGGCCGTCCAAATCGGCCGAAAGAATCATTTCGCGCACGGCAATGATGCGGTCGCCTTCAAAGAACATATGCTCGGTGCGGCAAAGACCGATACCTTCAGCGCCAAACTTACGTGCCACATCCGCATCGTGCGGCGTGTCGGCATTGGTACGCACATCGAGACGGCGGACCTCATCGGCCCACTTCATCAGTGTGCCAAAATAAGCCGAAAGTTCGGGATCGACCGTGCTGAGCTTGCCCACGTAAATTTCACCCAGACTGCCGTCGAGAGAAATCCACTCGCCCTGGCGCACGGTGAGATTGCCGGCCGTAAACTGTTTGGCCGCGTAATCAATTTTCAACTCCCCGCAGCCGGCCACACAGCACTTGCCCATGCCGCGTGCCACAACGGCTGCATGCGAGGTCATTCCCCCGCGCGCCGTGAGAATCCCTTTGGCCGCGTTCATACCGCCAATGTCTTCCGGCGATGTTTCAATGCGAACCAAAATCACGGATTCGCCCTGGCCATGCCAGCTCTCAGCGTCTTCGGCATTAAAAACAACCTTACCGCTGGCAGCCCCCGGAGACGCCGGAAGCCCCTTGGTAATGATCTGACGTTTCTGTTTGGTATCAAAGTTCGGATGCAGCAACTGATCAAGCTGCTTTGGATTCACGCGCATCAACGCCTCGCTCTTCCCGATGCGTCCTTCCTTGACTAGTTCTACGGCGATGCGAACCGCCGCAGCCGCGGTTCTTTTGCCATTGCGCGTCTGTAAAATGAAAAGTTTTCTCTCCTGTACCGTAAATTCAATATCCTGCATATCTTTGTAGTGATTCTCAAGTTTCGTGCGAACCGCCACGAGTTGTTTGTAAATCTCCGGCCATTCCTTATTCATACGATCCAGCGGTTCCGGGGTCCGAATACCGGCCACCACGTCTTCGCCCTGCGCATTGACAAGAAATTCACCGTAAAACTTATTTTCGCCCGTGGACGGATTGCGCGTAAAACACACGCCCGTGCCCGACGTGCTGCCCATATTGCCAAAAACCATGGCCTGAACATTCACGGCCGTGCCCAGCAGCCCGCTGATCTCATTCAGCTGGCGGTACTTAATGGCGCGCGGATTATTCCAGGAATTAAACACGGCATCGATCGTCTTGAAAAGCTGCTGGTAGGGATCATCCGGAAACTCTTCTCCGGTCTGCTCTTGGTAGACTTTTTTGTAAAGCCGAACAATATCCTTCAGGTCATTGGGCGAAAGATCCGTATCCTGCTTCGCGCCCACCTGCTCTTTTTTATGATCGAGAATATGGTCAAACTTTTCGCGCTCGACATTCATGACCACATCGCCAAACATTTGGATAAAACGGCGGTAAGCATCCCAGGCAAAACGCTCATTTTCCGTTTTAATGATCAAGCCCTGCACCACTTCGGAATTCAAGCCGAGGTTGAGCACCGTATCCATCATACCCGGCATAGATGCCGCGGCACCGCTGCGAACAGAAACAAGCAGCGGGTTATTGCGATCGCCAAATCCGACGCCAAGTGTTTTTTCGAGTTTGGAAAGATACGCACGCACCTGAGCCTCGAGACCCACCGGCCATTTTTTGCCGCTTTTATAGAAAAGATCGCAGGTTTCTGTCGTAATCGTAAATCCCGGAGGGACCGGAATACCGATGTTGCTCATTTCGGCCAGGTTCGCTCCTTTGCCGCCCAGCAAGGCTTTCATACCGGCATTGCCTTCAGATTTACCGCCCCCAAAAAAATACACAAGCTTTTTGGCTTTGGCGGAGGTGGAAGCCTTTGATTTCTTTTTTGCTGCAGTCGTTTTCATGGCAATCTCCTTCTTTGGCTTAGGGATGAATAATTGCGGGATAGCGTTGCGGGCGCGTCCCGACAGCTTTAAAAAGCCGTCATGGACGGCCGCAGAGTTGCGGATTGTATCACTCTTGCCCGATTCTGGATAGTCCTGAAAGGTCTGCAAGGCGCCCGGCGTAGAGATCAAAAACACATTTGAGGAGAGCCTGCCGGTTGGCGCGAATGGCGCTATCTTCAACATTGACCATGACTTGCTTAAAGAATGCGTCAATCGGTCCAAAGAAAGCATCTCCATAAAGCCGGGTGGCAGCGGCATAGTCGCGCCGCTGAAACGTCTGCTCAATCAGCGGGGCCTTTTCACGATAGACTGAGGCCAGATCTCTTTCGAGGGGATCCGTCAAAAGAGACTCCTGGATTTCTGAATGCCCCGCTACGGATCTCGAAATATTACCGGTACGTTCCATCACCTTGGCTGTTTTCAAAAAAACATCGCGCTCTTGCTCATAGACACGCGTAAGAATTTCAAAACGGGAAAAAACATCCGCCAAAGAACTCCACGGCGATTTCCAAATCGCTTCAAAAATCTCATGCTCCCGAGAACTTGCCTCAAGGCCTAATTCGAAGGCCATGCGGTCTTTGAAAAATTTTCCGAGCGTACTCCCGAGTGTTTTCTCCGCGTCCGGCTTGAGCCGACCTGAGTATTGCGCCGCATGAGCGCCGATTAAATCTTTTAAAGGAAATTCGAAACCAAAAGCCCGCACGAGTTTCACCACCAACCCGCCCGCGCGGCGCAGTGCATAGGGGTCTTGACTCCCGGAAGGTTCAAGCCCGGTGCCAAAGGCGCCGACCAAAAGATCCATACGATCTAAAATACCGTAGAGAGCGCCAAGCACCGACATTTGTTTTTGCACATTCTTAAAATCCTCTGAGAGATTTTTAGGCAAATACTGTTCGCCAATAGCCCGCGCCACACTCTCTTGCTCTCCAGAGGCCCGCGCATATTCACGTCCGGCCAGGCCCTGCAGTTCCGGGAATTCATAGACAAGGTGTGTCATCAAATCAATTTTTGCAAGTGCCGCAGTTCGTTTGAGCTCTGCGGATAAAGAGCTTTGTCCTGTTTTTTGAACCTGGATCTCCGCCAAAGATTCGAGCCGTTTTGTTTTATCCAACAGGGTTCCAAGCTTTCCGAGATAAACAATCTGGTCAAGCAATGGCCGTTTACTTTCAAGAGGGGCCTGAACGTCTTGATCATAGAAATAGCGGGCGTCTTTCAGGCGCGACTCGAGCACGTTCTCAAAGTCTGCCTGAATTTTTGGCAAGCCGCGGCGCGCTCCGTTGGAGACAGCCACAAAACGCCCGGTCAAACGCCCCTGCGCATCCTTACAGGCAAAAACCTTCTGATGCTTTTTCATGCAAGTCGCAAGCACTTCGGGGGGGAGCACCAGATGGGATTTTGAGAACGTACCTTCCAGCAGAAACGGTTCTTCCACCAGCTGAGAAGTGAGATGGACGAGGTCGGGATCAGGCGACGCTTGTTTAAACCGACGCGCTAAATCTCTACGAATACGCTCTTGGCGCTCAGCCCGCTCAATCATCACATGATTTTTTTTCAACAGCCGCGTGTAGAGTCTCCAATCGGCTCTGGGAATCTTGAAAACTTTGGGGCTGAGAAAACGATGCCCCGCGGTTTGATTGCCCGCACGAATACCCGCCAGCTGAACAGGCAGTATCTGGGCATCGAGCAATGCGACCATCCAGCGGATCGGCCGGGGAAAGCGAAAACCGCTTGATTCCCAGCGCATGGCTCTTGGAAAAGGCAAAGAGAGAATGATTTGCGAGAGCAACCCCGGCAAAACAGATTTAATGGCTTTTCCCTTTTCAGTCTTCCGGACAAAGACACATTTGCCACGCGGCGTTTCTTTAACCTGTACCTCTTTCATTGCCGCATTTTTGCCTCTCAAAAAACCTTCAAGCGCCGGAGTGGGATTGCCCGCTCCATCGTACGCTTTTTCAACGGAAGGGCCTGTCAATTCAAAGGTTTGATCGGTCTGTTTCAATGCCACTTCGTGGACAAAAAGAACGATGCGCCGCGGTGTCGCTTCAACGGTCAGGGTGCCGCTGGAAATACGGTTTTCCTCAAAGGATTTGCGCGCACGCCCCGGCAATTCGTCATAGACGACGTCGAGACAGCCGGAGGGAAGCTCTTCAACACCTAGTTCAAATAAAAGATTCGCCATAATAAAATTCCTTTGTCGTCAGTCTTCAGTCTTGAGTCATGTTTTTGGTTGAAACCCGTGCCTTTTTGACTCTCGAGGATTTCAACAGGGGAAAACCCAACGCCTGCCGTGTGTCCAAATACCCTTGCGCACAAGCACGCGCCAATGCCCGCACCCGCCCGATATAGCGCGGCCGCTCATTGACGCTGACAGCGCCACGGGCATCGAGCAGATTGAATAAATGAGATGTCTTCAGACAGCAATCGTAGGCCGGAAGCACCAATTTTTGTTCGATCAGCCTTTTGGCTTCGGCTTCATAATCTTCAAAGTGGCGGCGCAGCATCTCTGGGTTTGACGCGTCAAAATTGAACTTCGAGAATTCTTTTTCTCCCTGCAGGTGGATATCTCCGTACGTCACGCTAGTGCCCAAAATATCAGGTTTTGGGCTTTTTTTGTGTCCCAACGCACGGGCGTTGGGACCCCGTGTCCATTCCAGATCAAACAAGGACTTTTTGCCCTGCAGAAACATGGCGATACGCTCAAGGCCATAGGTGATTTCGCACGAAATCATTTCGAGGTCAATACTGCCGCACTGCTGAAAATAGGTAAACTGCGTGATCTCAAGACTGTCAAGCCACACCTCCCAGCCAAGCCCCCAGGCACCCAGCGTCGGGGATTCCCAATCGTCCTCTACAAAACGGATGTCGTGCGAAAGCGGATCAATCCCGACCGCCCGCAGGCTGTCGAGATAAAGATCCTGAGAATTGGCTGGGGCCGGCTTCAAAATGACCTGGTATTGATAATAATGCTGCGTGCGGTGCGGATTTTCACCATAACGACCGTCGGTGGGACGCCGTGACGGTTCCACGTACGCGGCGCTCCAAGGTTCTGGGCCAAGAGCTCGCAGAAAAGTATGTGGGGAGAAAGTGCCCGCTCCGACTTCCAGGTCGTAAGGCTGCATAATCAGACAGCCCCGCTCGCTCCAATAGGCATTGAGCTTCTGGATCAATTCTTGAAAGGTTAAGGGTTTGAGTTTCGTCATAAGGGCGCTATTCTAACAAAATACCTTTTTAAATCAAGAAAACCACTGAGCGGGTTTAGAACTGTTTTTTCATCCGTGCCAAAACCCAGACGGAAATCGCAAACACCGGAAGGAGATACAGTGCGGGACCGGGCTGAATATGAATCTCAGGCACAAAATACTGCGCGACAAATCCAAAAACTCCGCGCGCTGATTCCGCAAGCGATTCTTTAAAAAAACGACCGGCCTCTCTTTCGAGATAAATCATTCCAGCCCAGGCATAGGCCGAACATACCAGCCCGCCCAAAGCCAAACGAAAACTCTCACGCCCTCGCGTTTGCGGAAATGAAGCTGCCAAAAAACCACAGACGAGTACCGCGTAGGCAGCCAGAATCGATACCGGCACCAGCACCCCAGCGGCAAGCCCCGCCATCCCCCGCCACTGGTTCGACACAGAACTTTTATCTTTCAAAAACAGTTTTTTGAGCAGGTCCCAGAAACCACCTTGTAAATCCGGCAGAGGGGGGCGATTTGTGTCTGGGGAAATGGCCGTTTTTATTGTGTGAATGCAAGAGGTCATCATGCCCGCAGCACTAAAAGTTTGGGGGGCAAAGGGAGGTAATTGCATCCGCACAAAGGGCAGAAAAGACGAGGCCGCCAAAATCACAAGAAAAAAAAGGGCGGCTTGTGTACGAATAGAGTTTGAAACATTTCTAGGCAAGCGAGAACCTTTGATCAGCTTCCGGAAAGCTCTTGATCCATCTCTTCTTTGGAGACAAGTCGAGAACGGCTTTCCTGATCCAGCATCTTCTGCTTGACCTTTTCGGCAATCCCACGGCTGTTAAAAAAAACACGCAATGAGAGCTCGTTGAGTTTTTTCTCGGGTCTAGGGTGAGGCAAGGCCGCGTCCACCGGCTTGATTTTTTCGAAACGCTCACGATAAGTCCAAACTTCTCCGCCGTGCATCCGCGGTTTTTTTTCGGCGGGCGGGCCCACAAGATCCAAAACTTCTGCCGGGGTCATTCCCGCTTTGACTTTTTTAACCGCCGCTTTCGACAGCCCCTCGCCGGCAAAAAGAAAGAACTGCTGCAAAATTAAGACCAGACCTACCCCAACGATCATTCGCAAAAAAGGTTTCATTGCGCCTCCCTTCCCATACGCTTCAGCCCTTCATCAAGCCTTTAATCTGCATATCGTATTTTTTTACTTCTCCGCCAAAAGGAAGCGGCAGTGTATCTCTGTGTTTCTGCGAGACAGCGAGCTTTGGGTGTTCGAGTTTGAAATTAATATCGCAAAAACGGCGGGTGCGAAATTCAATCTTTGCAGAAACATCGGAGCGTTTCTTCGCTTTCGCTTTGCTTTTAAGCGGCGCTTTCGGCATGGGCGTATTTTATACCAGACGGAAGGCAGACACAAACAACATCCTGCTTACTTTTTTTTGGTGTTTTTTGCAAGAAACGCGCCGAGAAGATCTGCGATGGGATCAGCGGCTGTTTGGGAATGGGCCACCCCTTGAGCATTTACCGACGCATCACTTTGCGAAGAGTCGGCCGTGTCTTTTTTCTTCCCGGCAAGAAATCCGCTCAAAAGCTCTTGAGACTTCCCTACCGCAAGACGGCTGCCGATGTCCGTCAAATCTGCCGAAATTTGAGGCCGGACAACCGTGCCACCCATAAGCAGTGGTAAACTCATACGCCCCGACCGGTCACGCAAGTAATCGAGCTCCTGAACACTGCGCGAGAGCGCATTGGAAAAATCCCGATCCATCGCCACACTGCCACGGCCTGAGAGGGGCCCCGCCAAAGAAATTTGCACGCCTCCAAAAACTTCAACCGAGTCCGTCACAAGCGAGAACCGATCGGCTGTCAGCAACCCTTGAGAGATAACAAACGGGATCTCCACCGGTTCAAAATACGTGTCGCGGGCCTGTAAGCGACTTTGATAGTCTTCGCTCAAACGCGACGTCAGTGTCTTTCCCAGCCCCGGAATCAGTGAAAGTCCGTTGAGAATTTCACGCATGATGTTCAAATTTTTCACCACGAAATTCTTCGTGGAAATTTGTCCGGTTCCGTGAACGCTCTCTGTCACTTCTCGGCCATTCCTTCCCGCAAAGGACACCTCGACCGCTGCGGCAGCACTGCCGTGCGCTTCAGGGGCTCCCTCCCGTGAAGGCGGCACCCATTGCTCTAAGAGAAGGTTGGTCACAACCGCATGAAACTCGCCGCTAACCCCGCCTGCCGAACTGACTTGAAAAGTTCCCGACGACGCCAAGCGCCCCTGCCCCAACTGGGCTGACAATTCGTCGATTGCCCCCTGTGGAAAAGCCATTTTGCCGTGCAAGGTCACGCCGGATATTGGCGCAGCCGCTCCGGGCAGTCGAAAACTTCCGCCGCTGATCTGCAGTTGAATCACAGGCTGGCCAAACTGACCGGGACTTAGCCGTACCGGGTCAAGACTCACCCGTACAAGCCCCTGCAATTCACTCTGCCGTAAGAAATTCTGCGCTTCAGGAAAGAGCTCTATTGCTTTTTCCACATCCACCTGCGACAGATCTGTGTCAAAGTGGAAGTCTTCAAACGTCACTGCGCGCTGCATCAATTCTGGTTTGATCCGTCCCTGCAAATGCAGATTTTGAGTACGACTCAAAAAGGAGGCTTTGACATCCATGTCTGCCGGAGAGACCGGCGATAAATCATCGACGCGGATGGTGATATCGGAAACAGCATATTCATGCGCGGGCTGAGAGAGTAAATCGCGGAAAACTATTTTACCGCGGTCAAACTGCAGCCTCGAGATCAATAACGCGGCGGCCTCCGGCCCGTTGCCTGGCTTTTCACTGGCGGGAGCTTTGCGCTCAAAAAGGTCTGCGGCGCCCGTAAAATGGCCATTGGGCTGGCGAATCATGAGAATCGTCCAATCCCGAAGACGAAGCGCCCCTAGTCGCAGTTGACCGTGTAAAAGCGGCCTGGCCTCGACTAAAAACTCAATACGCGCAGCCGTTACGGGTGCTTCCGCGGCTTTCTCACCCGCTTGAGAAAATTTCAGATTTGCGGCTTCAAGCGCCAACCCTTCACGCCACGTCAGTGAAAGCTGGTCAAAGTCTGCATGAAGCCCTGAGAGTTTTTCAATCCGCTCGATCAGGTAGGGCCGATAGCGATTCGCATCGAACGTCAAAACAAAATAGGCAAGCAACGCCGCGGCAAGCAGAGTGAACGCAAAAAAGACGCGGAAGATTTTTTTAATCATTTTTGTTTTGCAGAGCCTTACTCGACAGCCGCGGCACTCACCTCAGTCATCAGTTCCGTGATCTGGAGTAAAAATTCAGCGGGGTTGCGGATTTCACTACCCTCGGCGAAACGCGCCTGGTTGTAAAGCATGCGTACCCAAAGCTGAAAGCGAGCATCCTGAGGATTTTTTTCAACCAGGGCCTTAAGGTTCTGAATCAGCGGATGCTTGGGATTGATTTCCAGAATGCGTTTTGAAACCTGCGTTTCCTGATGCATCGCTTTCATGATTCGCTCCATCTGCGCGTCCATTTCTCCCTCATCGGCCACGAGACAACACGGGCTCGCGGCCAAACGCTGGGTCACGCGTACATCTTTTACTTCTTCCTGCAGAACAGCTCGAATTTTATCCAGCAGCGGCCGTACGTCCGCCGGGGCCTCTTCTTTGGCGGGAGCGCCTTCAATAAAAGAGAGGTCGAGATCCCCCCGCGTTACGGAACGCAGTTTACTGCCCTTGTAGCTCTCGATAAATGAAACCGCCCAATCGTCAATCACGTCACTCATCAGAAGCACTTCGAGCCCGCGGGCACGCAAAACCTCGAGATGCGGGCTGCGCTCACAGGCTTCGCGGCTTGGCCCCGCCACATAATAAATTTCTTTCTGTCCCGATTTCATACGCGACACATAATCGGCCAAAGACACTCGTTCGCCTTCGGCCGCCGCGCTAGACTGATAGCGCAATAATTCGGTCAGCCGCTCGCGGTTTTCAAAATCACCGCCAAGGCCTTCCTTCAGCGCCGCACCAAATTCTCGAAAGAAATCTTTATATTTCTCGGGATTGTTTTTGGCAAGGTCTTCCAGCAGGTCGAACACTTTTTTCACAAGCTGCTTTTGCATTTTTGGAATCAGCGCATTATGCTGCAAAGTTTCACGCGACACATTGAGCGGCAAATCTTCGGAGTCGACCACACCCTTGATAAATCTCAGGTAGACCGGAATCAAGCCCTTCAAGTCTTCGGTAACGAACATCCGCTTCACATGCAACCGCAAAGCATGGGCTTCTTCGCGAAAAAGATTCATCGACGCCTTCTTAGGGATGAAAAGCAAAAGGCGGAATTCCAGAGATCCTTCGATGGTGTGATGCGTCCAGGCCAATGGGTCTGTATCCTCGTGGCTGATGTACTTAAAAAATTCAACGTATTCCTCGTCTTTGACTTCGCTTTTTGGACGCCGCCAAATCGCAGTCACCTTGTTAATGGTCTCTGCTTTCCCATCCGCTTTTTCAAAAACAACCGGATGCGGCACATAGTCGGAATACTTTTGAATCACAGTACGAATCTGCCATTCGTCGAGAAATTCGACCGCCTCGTCGCGTAGATATAAAATCACGTCGGTTCCAACACCGCCGTCTCGAGTGGTTTCTTCAAGGCTGTAACTGCCTTCCCCGGTCGACTCCCAACGAACGGCGCCGCCGCCTGAGGCACTTTGCGTGACAAGCTCAACACGGGAGGCCACCATGAATGCGCTGTAAAATCCCACACCAAACTGCCCGATCAACTCCACCCCGGCCGGGGTCTTCGAGCCGTCAAGATTCGAAGAGTTTTGCCGTGCCGACGCAGAAGCGCCGGCCTTTTGGTTTTCTTGCAATTTTTCAAGAAAGGCCCGTGAGCCACTCGAGGCAATTGTTCCGATGTGGCGAACCACCTCGTCACGAGTCATGCCAATGCCGTTATCGCGGATAGTCATCGTTTTTTTATCTTTATCCGAAAGGATACGAATTTCATAAGCTCCCGAAACCTCCGCTGTTTCCGGGTGGGTCAACCCCTCAAAGCGCCGCTTGTCAATAGCGTCGGCCGCGTTGCTGATCAGCTCGCGCAAAAAAACTTCGCGGTGGCTGTAAAGAGAATGGATAACAAGGTTGAGAACTTGCGAAACTTCCGCTTTGAATTCAATCGTTTCTTTGGACATGGTCTGTTCCCTCAAGTTAGGTGATGGATTGAAAAAGGGAAGAGATTGAAAAAACTTATGAATCAACCTGTCCCCTTTTTGAGAGGCTGTATTATACAAAAAAACAGGAAAAAAATAAGGGGAAGCGGTTCTAGTCGGGTTTACCGATGTTGTCCGAATTGATCCGATATGACTGCAAACGCGTGAGTTAGAGCCGGTTTTGCTGAAATGTGTTTGACCGATATTAACTGCGTTTTGCCCCTATTTACCATCAAAACCGTTCACATACTAATGCCGAGCCGAACATAGCATTACGAAACCAGTTCGCCCGCCCAAAGCTTTTTGACAAAAATTTCATAGGGAAGAATTTCAATACCATCCTCAGTGA
>CAYMUZ010000141.1:0-5120 GCA_964393875.1 uncultured bacterium
TTTTCAATCTGCGCCGTTAAGGTCGCCGGCTCGGCTGGCTGCACCTCAAAATCCTGTGAAAGTTTCTCAATACGCCTAGCGGCAGATTCCTGTTTTTCAAGCTGAACCAGCCGGTGCGTGGGGTAGAGAGAAATGCCTTCATCTTCAAAGGCCACAAGTGCCATCATAACATAGTCATAAGGCTGCTCGCCCACAGCCGATTCCTTCTCGCGCCGGCTGAGCCCGTAATCAAGCGCTGTTTGATAACGGTGATGCCCGTCAGCGATGTAAACAGAGCGCGGCGCCATCCATTGGCTAAACTCCTGTATGAATCGTGGGTCTTTCACAATCCACAGGCGGTGCTCGACATCCTCCTCATCGTGGGCACTGGCATCCGCCTTAGCCGTCACAATTTTTCTCAACTGTTTGCGGGCTTCTCCCTTTGCATCTTCATACAAACCAAAAACCGGAGATAAATTGGTTTCCGTTGCATCAAAAAGCTTGCGGCGATCCGCCTTTGGCTTCGCCAGCGTTTTTTCATGTGGAATGACCACGCCTCGGTCAAACGGTTCCAGTTTTAAACGCCCTAAAATTGCCGTGCGCGTTTTCTGCTCGCCGGAACGAAGATCTGTAAAATCCTGCTGGTAGACATAAAACGCCGGCTGATCTTCCTGCGTGAGAATGCCCTGCTGAATCCAATCTGCCAGAAAACCACGCGCCCGGCTGTAGCGATTTTGAGTTTCATTGTCTGAAATCTCATCGCGGTTGAGAATTAAACGAATGCAGTTGTGCGGAGATTTTTGATAAAGGCGGTCTTGACCCTGCGGGCTGATCACATCATAAGGCGGCGCAATAACGGCCTGCACAGAGAAGTTCTTCAAACAATAGCGATAAGCTTTAAACGGTTTAAATTCGGCCATGAGGTCACCTCGACGTTAAGAAATGCGGATTTAGCGATCTTAGCACATCAGTTTTTCTTTGACAAGAATCCCAGTGCAGACTAGCATTTCAGCTCTATGCCTCGTCAAAAATTCAAATTCCACCTGGGCGTTCTCCGTTATTTTCTGATTGCCGGGGTTTTATCGTTTGCGGCGCACCTTTATTTCGGCGGCCGGTCATCTTCCATCCTGCTGTTGGGCCCTGCCATTCACATGGCAACCTATGCAGCCACATCGCTCGAAGGCCTTGGGCTGACCTTACCTCAACAGGATTTAACCTGTCTGCTGCCCGCCGTGTTGTTGTATTTTTCAGCGATCGGTTTTCTCTTCCGTAAACTGCTTGAGGAAAAGCCCCTTCAGGGAATTTTAAGTATGGCCGGCCTTTCTGTGTTTGTTTTGTACATTCACTACGCCGCCTGGAAAAATCTCACCCTCTACCTGCAAAGACCTTTCTAGGCACCTCTATCCTTGTAGGGGCGGGTTCATAACCCGCCGGGGTAAGCCGCGGTGCTCTGGAAAAAAGGGGTCTTAGCGCACCTGCGATCCCGAATCAATCGGCCTCTCGGGGCTCACCAGCGTCAGCATTGATAAATTCGAAGCCGCCAACAACATGCCCTGCGATTCAACGCCACGGATCACTGCCGGCTCCAGGTTAGCCACGATCACCACTTTTTTTCCGGGCAGTTCCTCAACCGTGTAATGCTGTCGGATTCCCGCCACGATCTGACGCACTTCCTCTCCCGTCTTCACTTTCAGCACTAAAAGCCGATCGGCGTTCGGATGCGCTTCTGCCGAAAGAATTTCTGCCACCTTCAGTTCAATTTTTTTGAAATCGTCAATTGTTGCCATAGCCCCTCCTTGAAAAAAACCGTGCGGTGTTTGGTAGGTATTCTACCCTGAATTTTTGAAAAATGGACACCCGCCTTACATCAAGTTTGTCTGTTCTTCTGCCGTAACAATTCGTGGGGTTATCCATCGTGATTATTTTAATGCTGCTTGCCTTATTCTTCCAAAAAGAGGGTTCGCCGGATCCACTGCCGGCAGCCACCTGCCTCACACTGCCCGGCGTCATTCAGCAGATGACGACCCGCAGCGGCCCCTGGAATGGCTTTAAAGCGAGTGTCACGCTTGAGTTTGTGACAGAGATGACGCATGCCGCCTGTCAAGGCGAACTGACCTACAGCCGGCTTGAAGAAAAAGCAGCGCTAGATTGTTACAATCTCAAACGCAAACTGCTTTTTTCTTACACCGCCAAAGACGAAGAATTCGAACTGTATTTACCCGGCACGGGGAAAGTCACTCACGGTAATATTTTTGACGTCAAGTATTCGCCAGAAATCACCTTGCATCTGGAACCGCTCGATCTTTATAGGGCTTTGAAAATTATGCCTGTGATTCCCGAGCAAGCCTCGCTCGAAAACCGCACCTTGGGAACTTCACAGATCCGTGTCCAAAATCGCTTAACGCACACACTGGCCCGCACTTTAGAGGTGAGTCCGGAAGGAGATGTGGTGCGCGAAACGTTTTACCGACCGAATGAAACTCCCGACATTGAGATCACACGCACAGGGCATCAGGCCTACCCTGTGGTCGACTCGTCGCGCAGGGGAAAAACGCATTATCCTGAAAAAGTGGAAATTCAGTCGCTGGAGTCCCCGCGCAAAACACGCCTGGTGTTTCGCCGTATCGCTTTTTACACCGCTCTTGGCCCTGACGATTGGCCGAAATCCCGCCTCAACGCAGGAACGCTCGCTGAACGGCTAGGCGCTGCAAAACAATAACATAGGCATTTGGCCGAGGGAATTTTGAGCCGAATCAAAGTCAAATTTTTTGACGCGTGTCTTTAGACACGTTAGAAAAATTCGACGAAGATGCAGGCCAAAAGCCCCCGGACCTTCGGGAGAGCCCTTTTTGCGGCAATTTCTTCGTTGCTCGTCCTCAGCGTGTCTTTAGACACGCTGTCGTCCTTGAGCCTCGAACTTACCACAAACCGAACCCTCCAAATGGCTATGTTATTGTTTTACAGAGCCTTAAAGCGTAGGGGATTCATGAATCGCCCCTACAACACAATCTCTACGCCGGCTCCTGCTGAGTAACGCAGTGAATGGCGCCAAAGCCGTAGACAAGCGCTTCGGCGCGAATGGCAACGATCTCATGCTTGGGAAACACCTCCCGCAACACTCGAACTGCCCGCTCATCCTTTTTATGACCAAAAATTGGCGCTAGCACCACGCCATTGGCAATATAAAAATTGGCGTAGCTGGCCGGCAAACGATCCCCGTCGCGTTCAAGCACACCCGGCATCGGCAGGTTTACCAAATTCCACTTGCGGCCGGCAGGTGTTTCAGAAGCCTTCAAGGTCTCCCAGTTGTGTTTTAACAGTGCATAATTTGCATCCGTCGGGTCCTCTTCGCAAGCGCACACCATCACGTCGGGTCCGACAAACCGCACAATATCGTCGATATGTCCATCCGTATCATCGCCGACGATACCTTCTTTCACCCACAAGATCTGATGAACCCCAAGATGATCCCGCAGTTTTGCTTCGATTTGTTCGCGCGCCAGATGAGGATTGCGATTGGGATTCAGCAGACATTGCTCAGTCACAAGGCAGGTGCCCAACCCATTCACTTCGATGGAGCCCCCCTCCAAGACAAAACCCGTATCAAAACACGGATAAGGCACAAGGTCTTGCGCTTTTTCAAACACATGCGTATCTTGCATCAAATCGTTGTACTTGGAACCCCAGGCATTAAAAATCCACTTACACCATGCTTTTTCTCCCGACTCTTTGTTCAAAAAAGTCGGGCCGTAATCACGAATCCAGGCATCCACCGTCGGCCGCACGTGCGGCTGTAAACGGTCTGCATTCACACCGTACTTGCCAAGGCTAAAGATCACATCGTCGAGTTCCTTTTCGCTGGCGACAAGTAAATTGACTTTTTCTACTGGCAGTAACGCCGCCAACATCTGAAAATAAATGTCACGCACCTGATTTTTTTTGTTTCCGGGCCAGGTGATGTCATTGCACGGCCAGGAAAGCCAGGTGGCTTCGTGGGGTTCCCACTCGGCGGGCATTCGGTAACCAAGTGAAGCAGGGGTGGGGGTGCTCATATCATCAGGTCGTGAGAAAGCGGGAAGTGATCGGTCCATAGGCATCGATGCGGCGGTCGCGCAGAAAAGGCCAGTGCCGCCTCACTGACTCGATCTGGTCAAGATCGCACTCGCTCATAAGGATTGCCTCTTGTTTTTCGCCAGCCTGCGCCAGCATTTCTCCAAACGGGCCGGCGATAAACGAGCGCCCCCAAAAATTTAGTTTACCTTCACGCCCCACGCGGTTCGGAACCGCGACAAAAACGCCGTTGGCAATCGCATGCGCGCGTTGAATGGTTTGCCAGGCTGTTTTTTGCGAAGGGGCTGCCTTTTTGTCACTGTCATGCCAGCCAATGGCTGTCGGGTAGAAAAGAATTTGGCTGCCGGCCAGCGCCGCCAAACGAGCGCCTTCCGGATACCACTGATCCCAGCAGATCAAGACACTGATTTTGGCATAGCGTGTCTTGAACATGCGAAACCCAAGGTCTCCGGGCGTAAAGTAAAATTTTTCATAAAAATGGGGGTCGTCAGGAATATGCATCTTACGATAAATGCCCAGCACGGTGCCATCCGCATCAATCACCGCCGCGCTGTTGTGATAAATCCCCGCGGTGCGGCGCTCAAAAAAAGGGACAACCATCACCACTTCTTCACTGCGGGCCAATTCGCGAAAATCTTCTATTGAAGCACCGTGAACCGACTCCGCCAGGTCAAAAGACTTGTGTGATTCGGTCTGACAAAAATAAAGGCTGCGATAAAGTTCCTGCAGACAGAGGATCTGGGCCCCTTTCCGAGCGGCTTTCAGGGCATGATCAAGCGCACGCTGGTGATTCATCTTCGGATTGCGTTCGGCCTTCAGCTGCAATAACGCTATTTTAACTTTGCTCATCATTCCCCTTTTATCGGGCGGGTTATAAACCCGCCCCTACAACACCACGCAGTGAAAACAGTTTGTAGGGGCCGGTTCTAAGGCTCTGTAAAACAATAACATAGCCATTTGGAGGGCTCGGTTTGTGGTAAGTTCGAGGCGCAAGGACGACAGCGTGTCTACAGACACGCTGAGGACAAGCAACGAAGAAATTGCCGCAAAAAGGGCTCTCCCGAAGGGCC
>CAYMUZ010000142.1:0-6890 GCA_964393875.1 uncultured bacterium
TACCTTTGTGTTTTCCAATGACAAAATAGGTGAATTTACTCATGGGGCCCTGCGCTTTTCTGAAATAGAATTGATCCCCGCTTTGGCACCAGTGGTTGAGATTGCTCCTAAGCCAGCGCTTGTACAAAAACCGTCGCTGGCGTCTAAAACAGCCGCGCAAAAAAAAGTGATTAAAAAGCCGGTCGTAGCGCCTGCGGCGGCTGCGCCGAATGCTGCGCCCGCGCCAGCAGACAAAAAAAATGCACCCGTTACCGCTGCAAAGAGCGCTGAATCTCCGCCCCCTCCAGCTGTGACTGCAGCGCCTTCTGCGCCGGTTAAAAAACCCGCAGAGTCAATGGCCAAGCCGGCGGCAGAAAAAACTCCTGTCAAAAGCTGAGGCCCTGCCGGAGCGCTTTTTTTTTCAAAATTGCACCGCATAGAACTACTTATGCTTGACGCCCTTCCATGAAAAAATTCATCTTATGCGTGGTCGCCGGCTATCTGTTTATTTTTATTTTGTTCATGGTGATGGCTCAAATCAATGCGCGTCGGCGCACAGATTTGGCAGAGCATCACGCAGCGCGTTCGAACGCAGTAAAACCCCAAGGGCTGCCCGCCCCCCAGAGCTTCCCTGAAAATGCCCTTCCACCGCTTCAAAAGAAACCGGAACTTGAAAAGTTGAAGGGCTCCGGCCCCATCGAGACCTTCTACAAAAACGGGCGGCTCAGCTCCGAGTGGGTTTTGGATGAGAAAACAGCGAGTGGAACACTGCGCACGTACTTTTCAGAGGGTGCTCCCTGGCAGGAAGCCCCCTTTCAAGGGGGGCAGCCCGCGGGGGTTTGGAAAACTTATACGGAGCAAGGGAGGCTTTTTTCTGAAGAAAATTTTGAAGCCGGAGAACGGCAGGGGGGCATGACTTTTTATTATGAAACCGGCGCCGCTCTGGCCCGGTTTGAGTTTCGCGCAAATGTGCTAAACGGGGACCCTTCTTTGTTGTCCGAAGACGGTTCGCAAGCAAAAGCTCCCGCAGTCAATACGCCCACCGGAGGCGCTGGGTACTTCAAAGCTTACGATGCCCAAGGGCACGAATATGTGCATTGGCAGCAGACTGCTGGCGAGGCGCAAACGCAGTTGAAAACCTATTACGCGACCGGAAGCGTAAGCGCGGACTGGATTTTTAACAATAAATCTCAGGAGGGAACGCTGTCTCTTTATTCCCCTCAGGGACAGCGTCAAGCCGAGTTACTATTGCGGGCGGGAGCTCTCGCCAAACGGCGCATCTACAACTCCGCGGGTAATTTAATCGCCGAGACCGTGATGCAGACGGATTTGGTGCAGGAAGAATCGCAAGGTTTTTATCCGCACGGTGAAGTTTTATGGATGCTCACAAAAGCAACTTTAGGGAACGGAAACGCCGTTTTTTCACTCAAAACACTGTGGGAAGAAGCGCACGCCAGCCAAGGAAATAAAAAACTGCTGTGAAGGATTTTAAGCGGCTGACTCAATTAGCCCCAGCTTCGTCATGGCTTCTTGGAGAAGTTCTGCGACGCGCTGTTGCGTGTCAGAATCCTGCCATGAAAATTGCCAGCTTTGCTCTAGCAGCGGTCTAAAAAGCAGCAACGCTGCGATGGATTCGCTCAGCACGACTTTGATATGCTCGTTTTTGTTTTGGTATCCCGCCGCCATCACGGCCACTCTTTCCTTTGTGACTGCCACCACCAATCTGCGTTGACGCAGCGCCCGGTCCACATTCGTATCAGCGACAGTGATGAGGTTGCGCGAACCCACAGCGTTCGAAATGACATCCGGCACGTCCGTAAAACTCTTATACAGAACAGCCAGTTCATTGTTCGGGTTCGCTAAAATGCGAGCAATCAACTGAGCTGCGTAGGGATGTTCTGCCAAAAGCTGTGTGATTCCAGCGGCCTGCACCACAAGCGTATATTTTTCAGTGCCGTTTTGAAGCGTATCCAAAGCAGCGCTGACTGCTTTTAGCTGTTCGTCGCGGGGTAATGACATAAACGATTGTCCCTGCGATTGAACCTCGGGCCCTGAAGCCTCAACCTCACTGGCAAAAACGCTGATATCGCGCACCTCGCCCTTTTTAAAAGCAATGACAAGTCCAGCCACCTGAGCATCTTGGGGATCTCCCGTACTGTTATTATTCTCGGAAAGCGTTTGTGTTTCATGAACCCGTCCCTGCAGGCGTTTAAAGTACAGAGTTTCGTCGGGTGATTGGTCCCCTAGCTGGGGCGTGATAACGACATAAGACATTTCCTTCTCACGCAGTCGTTGGCTGAGGCCATCGGTGTGAAAACCGCCTGTGACGATGGCAATGTCTTCCTTAGCGAGAAGCGAATCTGAGAGCAGCTTGTCAAAGAAAACCTTATCGCGTTTTTTTGCGAGTGAATAAAAATGCCGGCCCAATGCCAGCGCCCTCACCAGTTTTGGATTTAGCTCTGCTTCCAAGGCCTTACGGTATTTTTTAAAGGCGCGCAGATCTTGGGGGCTGGCTTGAAAAAGAAGAATTTTTTTTGCGGTTAAAAACCGTGTGAATCGGGTGTCTAACTCTCGTTCGGCCTCTGTTTTTACCAACCCCTCTTTAATTTTAGAGATGGCTGTTTCTATTTGTTCGAACAGCCGGGTGTGGACGATTCCGTCTTGTAACTTCATCAACTGAGCTTGTTTGTTGGCGTTCGGATAATACGAGAGTTTATCCGGAGGGATTTTCCCACTACGAACAAGTTCTTCGAAAGAAAGGCGGCTGTTTTTAAATTCCTGCACGAGTCGGCTGATTTCAGTCTGAAGTTTTTGCTTGTCCATGTTTTTTTCAAGCGCCACAGCACGATTGAGCAACTCAATTTGATCCAGCGTCGTCAGATCCATTTTGGACGCCTCTGCTTGTTTAAGCAAAGTGGGGATAAATTTGTCGGTTGATTTTACATCATTGCGAAACTTGATCAAATCACGATCGAATGCGAGCAGCTGAGGATTGAAAATTTTCATTTTCTCTTTATCCATAGTTTCTTCAGATGCGCGCACTTCCTTCTGCGTGTCCTCCTTGCGTTTGAAAAACTCAAGGTAAAGGGCGCGATTTTTCTTATAGAGATCAGGGTCTTCAATGCCTTTGAGGGTGATGGGCGTATCGGCATTCATGGAGGCGAAGGCTGGGCCGGTGATGACATCGTCTTCAAGCAGCCTGCGCAGCACCATCTGTTTCTCACGTGAGGGCGGAATCGCCCAGGTCTTAGGATAGCTCGTCTGGTTCCAACCGCCCTCGTAGGCGACTTTACGAATTCCGTAGAGTCTGTTCAAATGATCCAAAATAGCGGCGATGTTTTCCTGAGCTCCGAAATGGGCGTGCACATCTTGAATGTAAACCACCCAACGGTTGTTTGTGCCCTGAAAGCGCTCCTCAATTTTTCCAAGAGATTCTGGGATGGCCACGTTTTTTAAATTTAAAGAAGGGGTCTCTGCACATAAAGGAACGCACTGGGGGAGGGATAAGAAAAAAAGACCGACTGTGAGCAAGGCCGCTAGTGATTTTTTCATCGTGTAGTAAGTATAGCTAAGATTTTCGTGAAAAGCAAAATAGCCTTGACAGACCGGGCGGTTTCAATATATTGAGCCGCATGCAAACGACCCCGCAACTCATTCGCGTAGGCCATAGCCCTGACCCTGACGATGCTTTCATGTTCTACGCCTTAGCAAAGAATAAAATCCCGATGAGAGGCTTCCAAGTCCAGCACGTCATTGAAGATATAGAAACGCTCAATCAACGCGCCCTGCGAGCCGAACTGGAAGTCACCGCCGTTTCGTGTCACGCGTACGCTCATTTGGCAGATCGATATGTCGTGATGCGCGCCGGCGCTAGCGTGGGAGATCGGTATGGGCCGATTTTGGTTGCGCCGCAAAGTTCTTCCGCGCTTCAGCAGAAAACCGTTGTGACACCCGCGTCACTGCGTGGCAAAAAAATAGCAGTGCCCGGTCAGCTTACGACCGCGTTTCTTGTACTCCAACTTTATCAAAAAGATATTCAGCCTGTATTCATTCCCTTCGACAAAATTTTTGACGCTCTCAGCGCGGGGCAGGCTGATCTCGGACTAGTGATTCATGAGGGCCAAATTACCTACCGTGAGCATGGGTTTGACAAAGTGCTTGATTTGGGTGACTGGTGGTTTGAGCGTTGGGGGTTACCCCTGCCCCTTGGAGTTGATGTGATTCGCAAAGATCTCGGCGCAGAAACTATCCGTTCGTTTTCAGAGCTTTTCAAAGAAAGTATCGAGTATGCCCTTGAACATCGTGCGGCCGCTTTAGAATACGCCTTGGAATATGGGCGTGGCATTAGCACACAGCTCGGCGATCAGTTTGTCGGCATGTATGTCAACGACCTGACTGTCGATTTGGATGAGCGCGGCCGCGCCGGACTTGTAAAACTGCTTGACGAAGGCTACGCAAGCAGTCTCCTTCCCCATAGAATTTCTCCCGAGTTCGTTTAAACACTGAATCTCTGCAAAATGAACGCCTGGCGCGTATCTTCCTTAGGGCGACGTCTATTTTGCAGAGATTCAGTGAAAAATAAAATCGCGAGCGTCCGCAGGAGACATGTAAAAAAGCAGGGGCGCCCTGGAGAGACGCCCCTGCGGGGTGAACCTGCACACGAACTGGGTATGCAGGTTCTGGGAAAAATTTAAATACTTAAAGCTCTAATCTTTTGGGAAGGCGAACCAGGTTCACACAACCCGTTTTTGTAACGAGCACATCATCTTCCAGCCGTACCCCACCGGCCCCGCTGTAATAAAGACCGGGCTCAACCGTCACCACGTGTCCGGTTTTAAGGATGAATTGTCCCAGGCTGATGCGGGGCTCCTCGTGAATGTCCAAACCGAGACCATGTCCGGTGCCGTGAAAAAATCCCTGCATGCGGCCTCCCAAGTGCCCAGTATGAAAGCCGCGTTCTTCAAACAGTTTTTGTATACGCGCGTGAATTTTAGCACCATCCACTCCGTTTCGGATGCTGTTAAAAGCGATGTCTTGCCCATCCAACACAGCCTGATACATTGCTTTTAGCTTAGTCGACGCTTTGCCACGCACGACGGTTCTTGAAATATCTGCAAAATAGCGGCTGTGCGCATCCCGCGGAAAGACATCAAAAATAATCGATTGATTCGCATACAAGGGTCCCGACCCCTCATCGTGCGGGTCGATACACTGTTCGCCGCAGGCAACAATAGAATGTGATCCGATGCAGCCATTTTCCATTAACGACAGGTTCAAAATCTTCTTGATTTTTTCTGAGGTGAGTACGCCGCCCTCATGGTAAAGCCGCCCGCGCCGGATAACCGATTCCTTGATGACCGCAAGCGCCTTCGTAATGGCATGCTCCGTGTGCCTGATTGCCGTGCGAATGGAGGCGAGCTCATAAGGGCTTTTAACCATTCGCTCCGGGAAGAGAGGAGAAGTTGCGCAGCAGATACCTATCTTTTGACCACGCAGATCCTCCGCAAGGCCGAGCGGAAAATTGTCCGGGACCTGAATCTTTTTAACGCGGTGTTTTGCAAGGAAGTGCGTAATTATTTCAGAGTAGCGAGGCCGGCGATCATGGCGTTTTTTAAACTCCTGCGAAAGATCCGAAAGCGAGAGGACGCAATCAACCTTTGCCTGCTTTCGTGCGCGATCCACCTCAAGATCATTCATCAACAGATAGGATCGTCCGCGAAGCCGCGCAAAAATAAACGGATCCGGCGCCATAAAGCGTGTTGCATAGTAAAGGTTGGCATCTGATTCGCTTGCGGCAACCAGCAACAAATTGTTAGGAAGAGATTTTTTCATAGGCATCCTTCAAACGCTTCGGTACAATTTGTACAATCTAAGCTATGCATCGCTCAGGCACAAGCTTTTCTTGATGAACGAAGTGCCGCGGAGGACGCGCGATGAGTGATTATATAAAAGTTGCCAAGTTGAGCGATATTCCGCTAGACAGCGGCAAACGGGTCGATGTTGACGGAACAGAAATTGCTTTATTCAAAGACCGGGGAGAGGTTTGCGCCCTCTATAATTTATGCCCTCATGCCGGCGGACCCCTTGCGGAGGGCGGGGTGCGCGACGGGCACGCCATTTGCCCTTGGCACGGATGGGAGTTTGATTTGCGCACCGGCGCGAGTTCATTTAACGACACCCTCAAAACACCTGTTTTTAAGGTGAGAGTCGAAGGGGAAGATGTTTTTGTTAAGCTTTCATCGGTGTGAAGCGGCCATTTTTTGTGGGCTCGCCGTTCGTGGTTGGCAGATAGCCGTGCATTAAGAAAATCCGTAAATAAAAATAAAAAATTTGTTGACACATACCCGCCTCAGCCATAGACTACGCACCCTTCGAAGTACGGTCTATCGAGATCGCGTCTGAAGGTTCATTCGATATAATTACTTGATATATTAAAAATTTGTTTGTACCAGAAAGGCCGGAAGCTTTTCTGGCTGTTCTTTGTCATGGATGTGCGGAGCCGAAAATTGCCTTGCCGGATCAGAATATCTCTATTTTTTGGAGAGTTTGATCCTGGCTCAGAACGAACGCTGGCGGCATGGATTAGGCATGCAAGTCGAACGCGATTTCTAGCTTTTTTGGAAATTGAGTGGCGGAAGGGTGAGTAACACGTGGGTTACCTACCCTAGGGTTCGGGATAACCTGCCGAAAGGCGGACTAATACCGGATACGTTTCAGATTCTTAACTGAATCTGAAGGAAAGATGGGGACCCTTCACGGGGCCTGTCACCCTTGGATGGGCCCGCGGCCTATCAGCTAGTTGGTGAGGTAATGGCTCACCAAGGCTAAGACGGGTAGCTGGTCTGAGAGGATGGTCAGCCACACTGGGACTGAGACACTGCCCAGACACCTACGGGTGGCTGCAGTCGAGA
>CAYMUZ010000143.1:0-7013 GCA_964393875.1 uncultured bacterium
CGATGGCGGGGCACTCCACGCGGTGGGACCGGCCGATGGATGCCGAGCCCGATAGAGCACTGCCTGAGAAAGCGGCATCACAAATAACAAAAAGGCCAGCAGATTTATCCGCGCAGTCCATCTCTGAACCTGTAACTGCCCTTTCATCACAAGCAGGAACAGCCAGAACCAACCCGCGACAAAAACAACCATCACGAGCCAGTCCGGTAAGGGGATTATCTTTTCAAGCGCGCTATGCACGTATCCGGCCGAAAAGAAAATAAAAATTCCGACAGAGATCAATACGGCGCTGCGGCGGGCGCATTTCAACACCACCCCCAGCAGGATCCACGCCACAGCACTCACAGCAAGCGTCATGCCAAGCGGCCTGACCAGCCGATCGAGGGTTAGCCCCCGCTCTGCATTGGCAGCATACAGATACAGAAAAAAGTAGCTGGCGAGAAAAAGAGGGTGAACCGGAAAGTCGGCAATCGTGCTAAGTCTCTTTCTCATGAAGATTGTAAGGTCAGGATTTCTTTGAAAAAAACTTTGTGAAAACATTCTTGATCCGGCTCCAGAATGTTTTCAGAGTGAAAGACAGTCCTACGAGTGCGGCGAGCAACATCTGCAAAAAGAATCCCCCTGAACCCGGATCCAGGTAGGCATACGCCTTGGGTTGTAGCGCCGTCATCAAAAAGATCGTCATGCCCAAAATCCCCACAAGATATTTTCTGTTTTTCATGGCAGTCTCCCTTGAGTGCGCGACAATAAGCGAGCGTTAGAATGTGCTACGTATATCGACGAAAGTGATCAAAAATGCAGTGCTAAAACTCGATGCCCTGTTGGGCGAGAATACCCCGGTGGAAGGGGTGTTTGATGCATTTCATTTCGGTCACGAGGTCAGCGGCTTCAATGAGCTCCGGCGGAGCGCCGCCGCCGGTAAGAAAAACGTGCTTCAGGGGTGGCTTTGTGCGTAATTCTTTCAAAACCTCTCCCACATCCAAAAAATTGTATTTGAGGCAGTAATTAATTTCATCAAAAATAACAAGGCCGTGTTTTCGATCATGCAGCAGTTCGCAGCAGCAAGCCCATGCTTTCTTGGCGGCTGCGACATCGCGCTCAAAGCTTTGAGTATCCCAGGTAAACCCCTCTCCCATGGGAATGAATTGAATTCCAAGTTTTTTGGCGGAGTTTTCTTCTCCGGTCTTCCATTTCCCTTTGATGAACTGGACCACAGCCACTTTCATGCCGCTGCCGGCAGCACGCATCGCAGTTCCAAAGGCGGCCGTGCTTTTCCCTTTGCCGTCGCCCGTATTTACCAGAATCAGCCCCTTTTTAACGGTATTTCTGGGAAGGCGGTGTTCTCGCGGGGCGAGGTCTTTCTTTACGGCGGGCTTTCTCACCTAGAAGTCATCGACCGTCGACAAAATGGAGTTCGAAATTCCAAGGCGCTCTGTCATTGGGCGGGCCTCTTTGATAAACGGCATAGCCAAAGGATAAAACAAGATATCGTAGATTCCTGATATCCCACGATAAAATCCATTGCGCAGAGTTCTCAGTCCACTGGTGAGCGGCCAAATTTTTGGATGTTCTTTAGATTCAGCCATGGGTGAGCGGATAAGCTCCAAAGGAGCGCTGGCTAAACTGCTTAGGCCCCGCGCCATCACCGCTGGAATATTTTGAAATCCGCCGGCCAAAGCCGCGTGCGCTTTAGGATGGAGACACCCTAAAAAGATCAGGGTTACTGCCGCCGCTCGTTTCATGTTTTTTTTCATATGGACTCCTCTCACGGTTCTGTGCACTCTTTATAAAAAAAATGAGACCTCGCTATAGATCGGCGATTTTTAGTAAAAAATTCATATCCAAATACGGCTCCATCTTGGCTGCAAGCGTATCATACAGTGCTCCGCCGGGCAAATCACGGCCAATCATTCCAGTTCCGTTCAGCGCTTGAAGGCCGTGCACGGCACGCACCTCATTTAAAAAACTCTCCAAAAATACCGGGCCGTTAAAGGCGCCATGCAGATAAGTGCCAAGCACTGCGCCCGCCTGACCTTTCCCAGGGCAAAAAATTCCTTCCGGCTCCGGCTTCACAGGCTGGCCTGCGCGGCGGATTACTTTAAAAAGGAAACGGCTGCGGCGCAATATCCGCGTGCGCCCCCTATGAATTTCGTACGCTTCGACCTCTGCTGCACTGGACACATGTACGGCTTGAACACGGGTTGTTTCCTTGACTCGTTGAAAAACAGTTTCCACCGGCAAAAGGCCGAGTCCTGCTATATTTTTATGTTCCGACTCCACGGCCTGCGGATCTCGAATGTGTTGCCCCAGCATCTGATAGCCACCGCAAATACCCACGACCCAGCTTCCGGCACTTCGCGCACGCGAAAGATAATCCGCCATCCCGCTGCGCCGCAGATATTCCAAATCGCCCGCCGTATTTTTTGTGCCGGGCAGAAAAATAAGATCGGGCACGTGATGACGATCCGGCTCATGCAGAAACCGCAGTTTCACCTTGGGCATTCCGGCAAGCTGATCGAAATCCGTAAAATTAGACATGCGCGGCAGCCAAAGAACGTCGATGAGCAGTTCGTCGCGGCCCATGACCACAAGGCGCCGGTCGCGCATGCGGCCGCTCACCTCATCCAGTTTGCGATTGGTGCGCAGCGGGGAATCCTGGGAATTCTCTGAAGAAAGCGAATCCTCCTCAGCGATCCCAAGATCAGAGAAATAAGGGACCACACCCAGAACCTTACGTTTTGTGCGCCGCTCAAGCCAACGAACACCCGGCTGAAGCACTTTCACATCGCCTCGAAACTGATTGATGAGCAAGGCTTTAACACGTGCGCGATCACGCATGGGAAGCAGGTCCAGGGTTCCCACAAATTGTGCGAAGACCCCGCCCCAATCAATGTTGCCAACTAAAATGACCGACGCATTAGCAGCGCGGGCCATACGCATATTGACCAAGTCGGTCTGGCGCAGATTGACTTCAGCGGGACTGCCGGCGCCTTCCAGAATCACCAGGTCATATTTTTTTCTCAGCATCCGTAAAGAATCGAGCATGGCCGGCTCTACAAGACGGCGATAACTAGCCTGGGTCAAGGCGCTTACTTGGCTGACCGGCTTGCCGAGGACCACAACCTGCGCAGAAGTATCGCTTTCGGGTTTTAAGAGAACAGGATTCATCAAAATGGAGGGTTCAAGTCCGCAAGCTTCAGCCTGCACCGCCTGCGCGCGGCCGATTTCACCGCCCTCGGCCGTGACCCAAGAATTATTGGACATATTTTGAGATTTAAAAGGCGCTACCCGGATCCCGCGGTTCTTAAAAATCCTACAAAGCGCAGCTGTGATAACGCTTTTGCCCACGTGGGAAGCGGTTCCCTGAATCATAAGAGTTTTAGCGAGGGAAGGCATCAAGAAGGGGCCCCCTCATTGTGTCTTGCCGACATGCTCAGTAGCGTGAGTTGTTTCAGGCAGGTTTCGCACAAGCAATCATCATAGCGTTGCCGCATGCAAAAACCCTGCCGCACTGCACACCTATTTTTTCCATACAAGCTCGCATGGAGATCATCAATAGCTATCGCGTTAATCAGCTTGCCCGCAAAATATTTCTACGCGTTCCTTGGCATAGAAAAATCGTAGAGAGCTCAGGGCTGGATTTCGAAACGAACCGGCAGCTGCACGCAAGTCACAACCGGTTTGCCCTGTTGCATCGCGGATTGGAATTTCCAGCTTTTTACCGCAGACACCACCGCTTGGTCGAGGCGCACATGCCCGGTGGACTTCATGACATACCAACGCCCCACAGATCCATCTTTTAAAACTTCAATCGCAATCACAAGCCCGCCCTGCCAGCCTTCACGCTGCGCCCAACGGGGATATTGAATCGGTGTGGGAGTCGAGATTAAATACGGAAGCGTCACATCCGACGCTTCCAGGCCTTCGGTAAAAACTGTGCCTGGCTTTGTAACCAAGCGGCCATCCGGAGTCACCGTCATCGAAAAAGGCACGCTATTTCCAACCGCCTGCCGGTTCAAAACCGGCGCCGGGAAACTGACTGCTTCCGCCGCCAAGGCTTTTAGGGAAACGCTCATCAAACACAGGGAAAAAAGCACGCCCATCCGTTTATTCATGTCAAACTCCTTGGTTAGAAAACGTGTAAGTAAAAAGACTTTCAGAATTTGTGACCGCAAACGAAACATCTGCCTGGCCGAGGGTTTCATGCCAAATACGTAAGGTGTACGTCCCCGCAGGGACATCCTTAAGACGGAAATCACCCTCCGGACCGGTCACGGCATAGAAAGAATGGGCTGCCTGAAAAACGTATGCATTCATCCAGCGATGAACACCGCAGCGGATCACATACATGCCGGGATGTTCCCAGTTTTTTTCCACGGGCGCCGCGCCCGGCTGCATTTCAAAACGAAAAAGCATCGCAGGCCCGTCAAACGCGCGCACGTCATGGGCCTCAGAGTCCGAGTTTTTGATCTGGAAAGACTGTCCAGGATAAATCACAAGGACATGCGGGTCAAAATGATAGTCTTTCTGATTCAAAACCGCAACCCCTTTGGCCCCGGTTTTTTCCTCCGGGGGGTTCACAAAAATCACCAGCGCATTTTGCACGCCTCCCTGCGGCGAAACCTTCAAGCTCTGAGAGTACAAAAGCGGTGGAATCATCACTCCGGGCCGGGCTGCCGGTTGAATACGCTCAGGCTGAGGATAGGGCGGCATTATTTTGATCCGACCTTGCACTTCCAAGGCTTGCGCATTCGGCAACAAAAATCCGCAGCTCCATAAGCAAAAGCTCAGCGCTATTGCGCGTCTTCGATATAGCGCCATTCGATCTTGTCTCCCCTTTTCAATTTCTTTTGATGCGGCGATAGATTGCGCGACCCGTTCAACAAGCAAATCCACCAGCGGTTCTTCGCAGGCTCAATCTTAATGCCGTCGATCCCAATGACTTCGCGAAAGCTGCAGCAACTTTTCCCGGATAAAACCGGCACGACTTGAGAAACCGCTTCCTTAGGTGTGGTGCCCCGGTCTACGAAAATCTCCTTGGCAATTGCAGGTTTGCCCGCTTTCTGTGCGGCCGGCCCGAAATCCACGGACACTTCCACCGGAAAAGACGCCCTACCCCACGGAGTCCAGCTGCCTGTATCACGGTACGAAACGACCGCGGAGGCAAGTAACGCACCGGCGAGAAATGCCGCGCCCAACATCCCTTGTTTTTTCATGCCGTCGTTCACTGCAAGGTCGGCGCCGTTCATTTTTATTCAAACTCCCACTTCATCCCTAATTGATATTCCCGCGGCGCACCTGGATTGACAAAGGTGAACGTTCCGGCGGGTTGAATTGCGGTGCCAAAGGACGTGGCTGACACCGCCCGCGAATAATACCGCTCGTTAAACAAATTGGCGATACCCAAATAAATTTCCTGGTGATGCAGCGTATAGGACAAAGCAAAATTCCAGACCGAATAGGCTTTAATCCATTGGCCCGCGCCGCCCGTCGCATTAAGCACCGCCTCGCTTGTCGATTCGTAGTTTTGCGGGTGCTGATGGCCCGTAAAAACTCCGTTCATCGTCAGACGAAACCCGCTGAGTAAATCCCTGGTGCGAGCAAAAGGTTTTAAACTCGCCCCCATGGTAAATCGATTTTCTGGGATTTGTCCAAGAGATCTTCCGTCCACAAGACTCCCCGAAGGGTCCGTTTCACGCACATACGCCTGCGTCCAGGTGTAAGACCCGTACATCGCGGCCTCAGGAATGGGTTTTAAATCCAGCCGCGTTTCGACGCCATCGCGGCGGCTTTGACCGATATTGATATTTTGCCCAAAGGGCGCCTGAATGCTTGTCGTCGTGCTGTCAAAAATGATTTCATTTTTGAGATCAATTAAAAAGAAACTGCTTTTGAATTTAACTTTATCCTGCAGGGCCCGGATGCGGCCACCCACTTCATAACTATCTGATTTTACGGGCTGAAGTCCGTTTGAAACCGTTCCCGAAAAGGGCGCTAGTTCGCTGATGTCGGGCACACGAAACCCTTGCGAATAATTCATGAAAAGGTCATTCCATGGCAAGGGCTTGACCGTTAAACCCGTGGACCAGCTGACATTTTCAAAAGTGCGGCTAAGATTATCGCTTGGGGTGATGTAATCCGTGGTTTTTAAACGGTGAAAATCATAACGCATGCCCACGTGAGGAATGATGCGGTCAAAAAACTTAGGCGATTCGCGCCAGTACAGCGAAACACTTTGTGGCTTGGCCCTGCGTTCCGTTTCGGCGGGCAAACCTTCGTTCACGTTGCCGCCAAAAGCATTTTGCTGTAAAACATAGTTGGCATCATCCCGGAATTCCATCCCCAAAATGGATTGATTTGAAAGCGCGCCCCAGCGATCCTGATAGGCTAGCTGCCAAACACCGTCCACCGAGTTAGACTTGGTCGTGACAAGATCCGTATCCGGATCAAACCCAAAAGGAAAATCGGTAAAGCTTGCCGAGGTTGTATAGAAATGCACGCGGTTCGGACGCACACTGGTCATCAGCGAAAGCGCCAGGCGTTTTTCAAAAAAATAAGCATCGCCGCCCATTTGGAAAATAGAACTTTTAAAATGCCGGCCGTCGAGGGGCTTGATGGTCTGATTGGGATTCTCGTCGTACTCCTTCAGATTCAGCGCCCCAGGATTGGAAATGGCATCGGCGGAATGTTTAAGATTGACATAAACACGGCCGCGCTCTTCCGGAAACTCATAAGCGGTTTTAAGGTTGAACGACGTCATGCGGATTTCACCATTGTCACGAAAACCATCGCCTACTTTACGGCTACCCTTAAAGTAATAAGTGAGCTTACCCTCCACCGGTGTCCGCCTGTCTTGAAGTGTGCCGCTAAAGCCCTGATAAAACTCAATGCCCTTGTGACTCGAAAACTCGAGACCTCCAAAAAGACTGAGCGGTTTGAGGCTGGGTTCGCGCGTTGTCAGATGCAGCACCCCGCCAAAGGCACCGCTGCCGTAAATCGGCGAGGCCGAACCG
>CAYMUZ010000144.1:0-4132 GCA_964393875.1 uncultured bacterium
GCTGCTGCTCTTTGGATCAATGCGCTGTGGGTGCTCATCCTGCTTACGGCGATTATTGTGCAGGCGGCCAACAGCGGTGCATTGGGACACTGGAATGCAGCGGCCTTTGCCCTTTGTTTTCTCGGGATCAGCGCAGGCGGCCTTTCACTGGCTTTTTTCCTTAACCGGGTTGACTTCAAGCGGCTAAAACTGCCCATGCCGGAAAAAAAACTCGCCGGGGCTCTCGACCGAAGTGTTTTTTTTTCGCGCTTGCAGCAGGAAATGCACCGCGCTGGACGCTATCATTTTCCCCTGACCTTATGCCTGATGGATTTGGATGATTTCAGCCAACTTAGCCGGCAGAACGGAAAATATTATGCGGATGAAATCCTGCAAAAATTTTGCGCGATTACCCTGAGTCATATCCGCAGCTCCGACATGCTCTGCCGTGTGGGGCGTGATGAGTTTTGGGTTCTTCTGGCACATACCGATCTGACGCAAGCCGAAAAGTTCCTCTACCGGCTTTACCTGCAGATCCAGGAACGACTCGATATGAGCTACAGCGCTGGGATCACCTCTTACCGGCCAGGGGAGCCGCGCGAAGATTTTTTACGCCGCAGCGAAAACGCACTTAGCCGTGCCAAGCAGGACGGACAACGTAAGACGCGCTGTGTGATTTGCAAAGACGACAGCCACGTTGTCATGAATTTTGATTTTGGGAGGCTCACCGAATAAGAGCGCCATGACTGCCCGCCCCTCGACCGAACTTTCTCTCGAAGAAAAAGACAAAAAATACCTGTGGCACCCTTTTACGCAAATGCGTGATTGGGCCGGCGAATCGATTGTCATGATTGAGAGCGGTGACGGAGTTTATCTTCAGGATATCCATGGGCGCCGGTATCTGGACGGGGTGTCGTCTTTGTGGTGTAACGTGCACGGACACCGTGTGCCTGAGCTGGACCAGGCGGTGCGCGAGCAATTGGAGAAAATTGCACACACCACTTTTTTAGGATTGAGCAACGTTCCAGCGACGCTCTTGGCGGAAAAGCTCATTGAGCTCTGCCCGCCGGGGCTGGCACGGGTGTTTTATTCCGACTCTGGCTCAGAAGCCGTAGAGATCGCAATTAAAGCAGCTTACCAATACTGGCAACACACTGGCCATCCCGAGAAGACCGGGTTTGTTAAACTAACGGAAGCCTATCACGGCGACACACTTGGGTCGGTGAGTGTCGGCGGCATCGAAATCTTTCATCGCCTTTTCCAACCGTTGCTTTTTAAAACACATTCCGCGCCCTCCCCCTACGTGTATCGGTGGTCCGGCGGAGGCAGCCGCGAGGCTGTACGCGATCAAGCGTTGGCCCGGCTTGAAGAGATTTTTAAACAGCACCACGAAGAACTTGCGGCCTTTGTCATGGAGCCGTTGATGCAGGGCGCGGCCGGAATGATTGACCAGCCAGCAGGGTATTTAAAACGAGTGCGGGAGCTGACGCAAAAATACAACCTGCTGCTGATTTGCGATGAGGTTGCCACTGGATTTGGCCGCACGGGGCGCATGTTTGCCTGTGAGCACGAAGGGGTGTCCCCCGATATTTTGACCGTCGCTAAAGGCTTGACAGGGGGTTACTTGCCGTTGGCGGCAACCCTTTTCAGCCCGGCGATTTATAAGGCCTTTTTAGGCCGGCACGAGGAGATGAAGGCCTTTTTTCATGGGCACACCTACACGGGCAACCCGCTGGCGGCGAATGTGGCCCTAGCCAATCTCCGGCTTTTTGAAACACACAAAGTCCTCGAAACACTGCGGCCAAAAATTCAAAAACTCACGGGTAAGCTGAACCCCTTTTACAATCTCAAGCATGTGGGGGATGTCCGCCAGGTTGGAATGATGGTGGGTATTGAGCTGGTCCTGGAGAAAAGCACGAAGGAAACTTATCCGATTTGTGATAAAATCGGAATCCGGGTCATTCATAGGGCGCGTGAAAAAGGGGCCATCTTGAGGCCGCTGGGGCCGGTGATTGTGCTCATGCCGCCGCTTGCCATGAACGCGGCGGAGCTGGAGCGGCTTTTGGACATCACGTATGAATCCGTTCGAGAAGTAACCGAAGACGGCCGATAGTACTGTGAACCCTACCGTAGGATTCTTTTTTAGTTTAAGAACATTTGGAGAATGGCGTGAAAAAAGCAGGCATTTTTATTACGGGAACAGATACGAGCGTTGGTAAGACCGTGATTGCGGCCGGACTTGCGCGGGTGCTTAAAAGCCGGGGTTTGCGAGTCGGCGTCATGAAGCCGGTGGCCACAGGCTGTGTCGGTTCTGACCGGCATCTAATCTCTGAAGATGCGGTTTATTTGTGGGAGGCGGCTGAGAATGAGTACCCGGCGTTGACGAGCCCGTCACGGTTTCGCAATTCACTGGCGCCGCATGTTGCTTCCAAGTTGGAGCGTAAATTGGTTGAGCCTAAAGCCTTATTGCGCGCTTATCACGAACTCTGCAAGCATTACGACTTTATGATTGTGGAAGGTATCGGCGGCCTGTTTGTGCCGCTGGCGCGAGATTACTTTGTCTGTAACATGATCAAAGATTTTGATTTACCCGTGGTCATTGTGGCCCGCAGCGGGCTCGGGTCGATTAACCATACGCTTCTAACGGTCGATGCCGCTCTGATTCGCGGCCTGGAAGTGCGGGGCATTATTTTTAACCGCGTTCCTTTGGTGAATTACTCTCTTGCAGAGATCACCAACCCTAAAGTGATTCACGAACTCAGTCAGGTGCCGATTCTTGGGTCGATCCCTGAGATCGACAACCTCGACATTCCGTCCTGCCGATATGGACAGCTCGAGCAGATGGTGCGCGAGCGTATTCAGATCGACAAGATTCTGGCCGGTCTACCGCAAGGCGTTTAATTTCTCCGCACGGACACGGGCGCGTTTCGGTTATTTTAATTTTTAAGGTGGATTTGAAGATGGACAAAAAGAAAATTCTCGTCGCTATGAGCGGCGGCGTCGACAGTTCGGTCGCGGCCGCGCTCCTTTTAGAGGAAGGCCACGAGGTTGGCGGAGCAACGATTCGCACCTGGTCCTCAGGCAGCTGCGCCAGCGTGAATACACGCGCGTGTTGCGGCATCAGCGGTGTCGAGGACGCACGCGAAGTTGCCGACACCCTGGAAATTCCGTACTGGGTGTTTAATTTCGAAGAAGATTTTAAAAAGCATGTCGTCGATTATTTTGCTGCTGAATATAAACGCGGGCGCACTCCCAACCCTTGCGTTGCCTGCAACGAACATATTAAATTCCGCCTTTTTTTACAGAAGGCGCGAGCTCTCGGTTACGACATGATTGCCACCGGACACTACGCACAGATTGTGCGCGACGAAAAAACCGGAGCCCCCATGCTGGCGGAAGGAGCCGATGAGCGCAAGGATCAATCCTATGTGCTTTTTCCGCTAGAGCCCGCACTGCTGCCTTTTATTTTGCTGCCCATCGGACAGTTCACCAAAGCCCTCATTCGGGCTAAAGCGGCGGAACTGAATTTATGTGTGAAAAATAAACCAGACTCCCAGGAAATTTGTTTTATTCCCAGCAACGACTACGGAGCCTTTTTGGAGAAAGAATTTTTTGAAGGAGAAAAACGGCCAGGAGTTATCCGTACGAAAGAAGGCGAAGAGGTGGGGAAACACGACGGTTTTTATCACTACACGCGGGGGCAGCGGCGCGGCCTCGGAGTCGCGGCCAAAAACAGAATCTACGTAACGGCAACAGACCCGGTTCGTAACGAAGTCGTGGTCGGCGATAAGATCGATTTACTGGACCGGGGACTGCTCGCATCGCGCATGAATTGGTTCCTGCCTCCGGTGGAGGGATCTGCTTTTCGCGCGCTTGTTAAAATTCGTGCGCAGCACTCCAAAGCTGCGGCCGAGGTGCAAGTGACAGGTGTTCAGTCGATCCGTGTTGTGTTCGATGAGCCGCAGGAGGCGATTACGGCCGGGCAGGGTGTTGTGATTTATGACGGCGCCAGAATTTTAGGCGGGGGATGGATTGATGCGGCGGTGCGTGAGGAAGCTGCCGTTTCTTCAGAAACCCCCGAGAAGGAAAAAATCGGATGAGCGGCATCGACGTTCAGATGGATCTTTGCAGAGAAGCCAGTCTGGTGACTTGG